>NZ_JBSIBZ010000105.1:0-29969 GCF_058245575.1 Streptomyces sp. UF-297
GGAAAGTCCTGAAACGATCACTAAACCCCCTGGTCAGCACGTCACCCACCCAGTGATCACCAACAGATTTGTCACAGCGTTCCCGCCTGTCCGACTACCCCGAGTACCTGACCGAGCTCGCCGCCATCGTCGCGGTGCCCGACGCGGCCACGACCATCGACTACCTGATCGGTGAGCCCCAGCTGACCGGCCGGCCAAGAGCTCGGCACACAGATGTTCCGATCGGCCATCCACACGACCTGGAACGACCACCCCGATACCCCCTGCATCCTGGTGCCGGTATCGGCGTCCAACCGGGCATCCTGACGCGTGCTGGGAAAGGCCGGACCTGTCAGCGGCCACGTACATTCGGTTCTGTCGACGATCTTGTGGCGGCCGGCCTATCTGCGGCGTCGGCGGCAACAGCCGCTCCAGCCACGCACTGCCCGCCGCTCTCCCCCACCACGCGCCTCCTCCTGCCCGGAAGAGCATTCCTTCGACCAGCACCAGATCGTCAGCCTTGACCCCACCGGCCGTCGCCCCCATGGCGTGGACGCCGCATTGCGTGCCGGCTGGCCGGTCACCCAGGTAGACGGCATGGGCGGTGACCGAAGCCAGCCTGCTCAAGCGACTCTTGAAGCCCCGTGTCTCCAAGGGCGTCGGCAGCGCTGGCCCAAGTATGCCGACGGCATCATCGGAAAATGCGCGCCAGCCCTGGGGGGAGACCCGTTGCGGGTGGCCACGGCGACAAGCGTGTCCGACTCCGCGTGCCGCTCTCAGCGGTCGGGCGAGGGTTTACCCAGAGCCGTGCGCACTTTGCGCTCGACGAGAACGGGTACGAAGTCGCGTACGGGCCGATGCTTGAACGATGTGTGAGCGACGGCGACGGCCGCCTCGATCTCGCCGGGTGTACGTGTCGTGCGATAGGCATCAGTCAGGCGTTCGACGAGTGCCCGCATGGCTTCTTCCTCACGTGTTTCTATCGCCACTGTGCCCCCTGGCCTGGAGGCAACTCGGCTCAACCGGAACCCACGTTCGCGCGCGCGAGCGCCCCACAGGAATGAGCATTGCACCGTGCGGACGGCACGCCGACGGCATCCGGCCACCTCTGGTGGGCCTGGAGGGCGACGCTCACGAAGGTCATGAGCAGATCGACATCCGCCTCGCGCTCCAGAGACATGGTGATCCAGTGCGAGCCGGACACCAACTGTACGGCGGCTGCCACCCTCAGGTCATCCTCGAAGCGGCGGATCATCCTGGCCGTGAGGTGCAGGTCAACGCGCCGGTCGGAGTGGAAGTGCACGATCTCGGCTGTGGTTGAGCGCAGGGCCCGACCGACGCCGCAGCTGGGCTGGGCCTCCGTGAGGTCCGGCCAGCCAACCAGCTGTGTCATGGCACGCGTGGCTGCCGTCATGACACCATCATGGGCCGCACATCCTCAGGCCACCCAGACTTGAAGGAGCCGTAACACAGCTGTAGCTCCACAACGTCCAAATCCCGCTGCGATCCAGACGTAGGGCCTTCCGGCCGCTGCCAAGCCGCCGGACCCGCACCTCGATACACGGCTTCACAGCCGGCACCACCGTGGAGCCGCTGTCCTTCGGTCGGGACGGCGCGGGCCTGAGCTATGGCTGGTAGTAAGGCCGGAGTCTGCAGGCATGCGGGTGCCGGCCATGCAGACAACGCGAAACCAGTTCCCAGCGCACGGGTTGGCGAGTGCCGGTAGGCGCGGTCGATGATGAAGTGCCGCCGCCGGGAATGTGGATCGTGTGGGCCACAGGCAGCGGCCGCGGTGTCCTGAGGGCACCAGCCTGGGCACAAGGAGGTGCCAGCAGTCCCGCTTGGTGTCGTATGCCTCAGTGACCGGGACGGCTCAGGGCAACCATTGCGTCGGCTTGTCTTCGCCGCCGAAGTAGATCGTCGTGCCGACGGCGGCCGCCGCGGGCCGCCGGCATGCGGGCGCGCTGACTCCAACAACAGGTTCGCAGGTCCAGGTCGCCCCTCCCGCCCTCGCATGGCAACAGCGGGAGAGCCCGTGCCTCCCCGGTCCCCGACACCGCAGTCCGTACGAAAGGCGCTTGGGCAGATCAGCTAGTAGGGCATGGTCATGTTCACTCGCCGGTGGCGCACCTCGACGCCCCAGGAACGGGTCTCGTCGATCATGTCGAGGGCCAGCTGCCACTTCTCGACATGGCCCACCTCGGCGGGGATACCGCGCCTGTGACGCCGGGCCACCTTGGCCGCATCGGCCTTCGGCGAGGCGGGATCCCAGCTCTCGGGCAGGAACAGGCGCCAGTTCACCGCGGCCGAGGCGCCGTTGGAGGCCAGGTGCAGCGAGACCCCGGTCTGGCAGTTGGTGACTTTGCCCACGGTGCCGGTGTACTGCCGGGTCACACACGCCGACGCGTCCCCGTCTTTGATGAACCCGGTGTCGTCGATGACCAGCGCGGTGGGTTTGATGACCGGCTGCATCCGCCAGGCCAGGCGGGCCCGGACATGCGCCGCATCCCACGGACTGGAGGTGATGAAGTGGGCCAGCGCCTGCCGGTTGCCGTCCGCGCCCAAGCGGGCGGCCATCGGCTCCACCGACTTGCGCCCGCCCGCCTGCAGCAGTCCCCGCAGATAGACCCCGCCCCACCGGCGCTGGTCCGCCCGCGCGAACGGCTCGAACATCTCCGCCGCGAAGTCCTCCAGATCACACCGGACCGCGGCCAACTCCCCACCCAGCACACCCGATCAACGACACGGCCAATCAAGAAGACACGCCACCGGCGAGTGAACATGACCATGCCCTACTAGGACCGCAGCACGTCACCGTGAACGCCGTGGCGCCGGGACCGTTCCCGTCGACGATGATGGCTGCAACCCTCGATGAGTTCGGCGAGGCGATCGCGGCGTCGGCCCCACTACGCCGGATCGGCCGCGACGACGACATGGCGGGTGTCGCCGTGTTCCTCGCCAGCCGGGCAGGCGCATACCTAACGGGCGCCGTGATCCCCGTCGACGGCGGCATCGCCACAACCGCTTAGGCCGGCTAGGGTCTGTTCGCGAAAGTTGATCTTGATCGTTGATGATCAGGCCCTGTGGGACGTGGGGATCTGACGAACGGCCAGTGGGCCCGACTTGAGCCGCTGTTGCCGCGGGGCATCAAGTCGGACCGTCCGCCGGTATGGACGCGGCGGCAGCTGATAGACGGCATACGGTGGCGGACCCGGACGGGTGCTCCCTGGCGTGACGTGCCGGAACGCTACGGGCCGTGGGACCGGGTCTATGACCTGTTCCGGCGCTGGCAGCGCGACGGCACCTGGGCACGGATCGTCACCCAGCTCCAGGCCCAGGCCGATGCGAAGGGTCTGATCACCTGGGACGTGAACGTCGACTCCACCGTCTGCCGTGCCCACCAGCACGCCGCCGGGGCGGCGAAAAGGGGGACCTCCAGAAGGAACCGCCCGGCGGGATCACCGTCGAGCCGGCCGACCACGGGCTCGGACGCTCCCGGGGCGGCCTGACCAGCAAGATCCACCTCGCCGTCGAGCAGGGGCAGAAGCCGCTGTCGGTGGTGATCACCGCCGGACCGCGGGGTGATTCGCCTCAGTTCGAGTCGGTCCTGAAAGCGATCTGGGTGCCCCGGCTCGGAGTCGGCAGGCCGCGCAAACGGCCGGACCGGGTCCGGGCCGACAAGGCGTACGACTCCCGCAGCAATCGCGCCTACCTGCGCAGACGCGGGATCAAGGCCACGATCCCGGTCCCGACGGACCGTGTCCGCAACCGCCTCATGCGCGGATCGCGAGGCGGACGGCCAAGTTCGACAAGGAAGACTGCAAGCAGCGGCACGCGGTCGAGTGCGGGATCAACCGCCTCAAGCGCCACCGGGCTGTAGCCACGAGGTATGACAAGCTCGCGGTCCGTTGCGAGGCGACCGTGCTGGTCGCAGTCCTCAACGAGTGGCTGTGACCAGCACTTTCACAACAGCCCCTGGCAGGACTCCGTTGGGTCTTCTCGCTCCACTACCTCGCCGCATGTGCGGGCGGGCGTTCCGGGCAACGGTGTGACGGTGATTTTGTGCAGGTCCAGGAGACGGTGTCCGTCCTGGAACCGGTGGGACAGGTTGGTGCGCGTGCCGCCCAGCAGTTGGGCCAGGAGTGTGCTGGTCGCTGCTCGGCGGCGGCGTAACGGCGCCGCCGAGCAGGGAGGCGGGCGCCGGGCTCATGGGGCCGGGGCTCAGCGGGCGAACCAGCGCTGGGGTTCCGGCGCCGTGTTCTCGTAGATGTGCTTGGCCTGGCGGTATTCGGCGAGGCCTTCCTCACCGAGCTCCCGGCCGATGCCGGAGCGCTTGAAGCCGCCCCATTCCGCCTGCGGCAGATACGGTCCGAAGTCGTTGATCCAGACCGTGCCGTGCCGCAGCCGCCGCGCCACCCGTTCGGCACGTGCGGTGTCGGTGGTCCAGACGGCGCCGGCGAGCCCGTATTCGGTGTCATTGCCGAGCTCGATGGCGGTCGCCTCGTCGCTGAAGCGCTCCACCGTCAGGATCGGGCCGAACGTCTCCTCCTGGACGATGCGCATGTCCCGAGTGCAGTCGTCGAACACCGTGGGCCGGTAGAAGAAGCCGTCGCGCAGTGCGGGGTCGTCCGGGCGGCTGCCACCCGCGACAAGGCGTGCACCCTCCTCGATGCCCAGCTTCACGTATGCCTCGACCTTGGCCCGGTGTTCGGCCGAGACCAGGGGGCCGCTTTCCGTGTGCTCGTCGAGGCCGTTGCCGAGGCGGATCCGTTCCGTGCGCTCCACCAGGTGGGCGACGAACTCGCGGTGCAGCGACTCCTCCACGATGAGCCGGGTACCGGCCGAACAGACCTGTCCGGCGTGGAAGAACACCGCCATCAGCGCGTAGTCGATCGCCGCGTCGAAGTCCGCGTCGGCGAAGACGATATTGGGGTTCTTGCCGCCGAGTTCGAGGGCGATGTCCTTGACAGTGTCCGCTGCCGAGCGCATGATCCGGCGGCCGGTGTCCAGGCCGCCGGTGAAGGACACCAGGTCCACTCCGGCGCTCTCCACCAGCGGCGCCCCGGTGGCCGCCCCCGAGCCCAGGACCAGATTGACGACGCCGGGCGGGGCGCCGGCCTCCGCGAGGAGCTCGACCATCTTGATGGTGGTCAGCGGCGTGACCTCGCTGGGCTTGACGACCATGGTATTGCCGGCCGCCAGCGCGGGGGCCACCTTCCACGAGGCCTGCAGCAGCGGGTAGTTCCACGGAGTGATCAGCGCGCAGACGCCGACCGGCTCGTGGACGACGCGGCTGCGGATGCGCGGATCGCCCGCGTCCACGATCCGGCCGACGTCCGCCTCGGCAAGCCCGGCGTAGTACTCGAAGACGTTCGTGACGTCGTCGACGTCGATGCCGCTCTCCACCAGGGTCTTGCCGGTGTCCAGGGTCTCCAGGCGGGCGATCTCCGCCCGGTCCCGCTGGAGGTACTCACCCATCCGGCGCAGCAGCTGCGACCGCTGACGGGGCGTCCAGGACGGCCAGTCGTCGCCGTCGAACGCGGCCCGCGCCGCGGCCACGGCGGCTTCGGCATCGGTGGGCCCGCCTTCGTCCACAGTGCGCACCACGGACTGGTCGTAGGGGTTGATGATCTCGCGCGTGGCGCCCCCGGCTGCCGCCACCCACTCTCCGTCGATATACAGACTGGACGTGGGAAATCCTCTCCCGGTTGCGCCGAAATGCGGCCTACCGTTGTGCGCCTGGAATTGATTGCGTATTACGTTAGGCGCATCACACCAGGAAGTGCAACGAGAACCCTAGGAGCGCCATGGCCCGGATCGAGTACGACTACATCGTCGTGGGCGGCGGCTCTGCGGGGTGTGTGCTGGCGAATCGGTTGAGTGCGGACCCGGGAAACCGGGTTCTCGTACTCGAAGCCGGGCGGCCTGACTACAAGTGGGACGTTCTCACGCACATGCCCGCCGCCTTGACGATGATCATCGGAAATCCGCTCTACGACTGGTGCTACGAGTCGGAGCCCGAGCCCTACATGAACGGGCGCCGCGTCAGTCACGGCCGGGGCAGGTTGCTCGGCGGCTCGAGTTCCATTAACGGGATGATTTTCCAGCGTGGAAACCCGATGGACCTGGAGCGCTGGGCCCGAGATCCCGGAATGGAGACCTGGGACTACGCGCACTGCCTGCCGTATTTCAAGCGAATGGAGCACTGCGAGGCCGGAGCGGACGAGTGGCGCGGCCAGGGCGGGCCCCTGTGGCTGGAGCGTGGTGAGGCGGACAACCCGCTGTTCGGCGCGTTCCTCGAGGCCGCACAGCAAGCCGGCTACCCGTTGACGTCGGACGTCAACGGGTACCGGCAGGAGGGTTTCGCCCGGTTCGACCGCAACATCAAGAACGGCCGCCGGTGGTCCGCCGCCCAGGCATATCTGCACCCCGTCATGAAGCGGCCCAATCTCACCGTGCAGTGCTTCTCCCAGGCAGACCGCGTGCTGTTCCAGGGAAAGCGGGCGGTCGGTGTCGCCTACCGGCGGTTCGGCAAACAGCGCCAGGAGGTATTCGGCGGCGAGGTGATCCTCTGCGGCGGGGCGATCAACACCCCGCAGCTCCTTCAGCTCTCCGGCATCGGAAATCCCGGAGAACTGACCCGGGTGGGCGTGAAGCCGCTGCACGAATTGCCCGGGGTCGGCGAGAACCTCCAGGACCACTTGGAGGTCTATGTGCAGCACGCCGCCAAGCAGCCGATTTCCTTCAATCCGCTCATCAAATGGCGCAATCGCCCGGCCGTCGGGTTCCGCTGGATGACGTCCCACACCGGTCCGGCGGCCACGAACCACTTCGAGGCCGGTGGCTTCGTACGCGGAAACGACGAAGTGGACTACCCCAATCTGATGTTCCACTTCCTGCCCATCGCGGTGCGCTACGACGGCACCCCGGTGGAGGCCGAGCACGGATATCAGGTCCACATCGGCCCGATGTACTCGGACGTGCGCGGCACGGTGAAAATCAAGTCGGGGCATCCCGACGAGCACCCGGCGCTGCGGTTCAACTACCTCTCCACCCCCAACGACCGCAAGGAATGGGTGGAGGCCATCCAGGTCGCCCGGGACATCCTGAAACAGCCCGCCTTCGCCGACTACGACGCGGGGGAGATCTCGCCCGGCCCTGAAGTCGCCGACGAGGAGGCCGTCCTGGAGTGGGTCGCCCGCGACGCGGAGACCGCCTACCACCCGTCCTGCACCGCCCGCATGGGTATCGACGACATGGCGGTCCTCGACCCGACCTCCATGCGGGTCCACGGAGTCGAGGGTCTGCGGGTCGTCGACGCCTCGGCCATGCCCTACCTCACCAACGGCAACATCTACGCCCCCGTGATGATGCTCGCCGAGAAATCCGCGGACCTGATCCTCGGCAACACCCCCCTGGCGCCGTCCACCGCCGACTTCTACCGGCACCGCGCCCAGGAGGACTGAGCCCCCGTGACCGAACCCACCAACGGCGCCACGGCCGCCAGCCCGCCAGAACACCAGGTCAAAGGCATCGTCTTCGGTGGGTCCGCCGCACTCATCCTCGCGGTATCGATCTGGGCGATCATCACCCCGGAGGGAGCCGAGCACACCATCGGCATCGTGGTCGGCTGGATCACCACCGGATTCGGCTGGTACTACTTCGCCGCCGCCACCTGCTACCTGCTCTTCGTGGTGTTCATCGCCGGGTCCCGGTACGGGCGCATCAAACTGGGCCCGCAGCACTCCCGGCCGGACTACGGCCTCTTCGCCTGGGCGGCCATGCTCTTCGCCGCGGGGATCGGCATCGACCTGATGTTCTTCTCCGTCTCCGGGCCGGTCAGTCACTACCTCGCGCCGCCCGAGGGGTCTCCCGAGACGGTCGCGGCGGCCCGGCAGGCGGTGGTGTGGACGCTGTTCCACTACGGCATCACCGGCTGGGCGATGTACGCGCTGATGGGCATGGCGCTCGGCTACTTCTCCTTCCGCTACCAGCTGCCGCTGGCCATCCGGTCGGCGCTGTACCCGATCATCGGGCGGCGCATCCACGGCCGGATCGGCGACACCGTCGACCTCGCGGCCGTACTCGGCACCGTCTTCGGCATCTCGGTGTCGCTCGGCATCGGCGTCGTCCAGCTCAACTACGGGCTGAAGTTCCTCTTCGGAGTGCCCGAGGGGCTCACCGCGCAGATCGCGCTGATCGTGGTCGCCGTCGCCCTGACCACGGTCTCCGCTGTGGCGGGCGTGGACCGGGGCGTCCGCCGGATGTCCGAGCTCAACGTCGTACTCGCCATCGCCCTGCTGCTCTACGTGCTGATCGCCGATAGCCCGATCCGGCTGCTCAACGCCCTGGTCCTGAACATCGGCGACTACGTCAGCCGCTTCCCGTCGATGACTCTGAACACCTTCGCCTACGACCAGCCGACCGAGTGGCTCAATTCCTGGACCCTGTTCTTCTGGGCGTGGTGGGTTGCCTGGGCACCCTTCGTGGGGCTGTTCCTCGCCCGGATCTCGCGCGGCCGCACCATCCGGCAGTTCGTCGCCGCGACCCTGGTGATCCCGTTCTTCTTCACGCTGGTCTTCCTCTCCGTCTTCGGCAACAGCGCGCTGTTCATCGTGCGCGCGGGGAACACCGAGTTCGGCAAGACCGCCATGAACTTCCCCGAGCAGGGCCTCTACGCGCTGCTCGACCAGTACCCGGGCGTCTGGTTCAGCGCCGGCCTCGCCACCGTCGTCGGGCTGCTGTTGTACGTCACCTCCGCCGACTCCGGGGCGCTGGTGCTCGGCAACCTCAGCTCCCGTCTGCGGACCCCGCTCACCGACTCCCCGCCGTGGCTGCGCATCTTCTGGGCGGGCACCATCGGGCTGCTCACCCTCGCCATGCTGATCGTCGGCGGGGTGGAGGCGCTGACCAATGCCACCATCATCATGGGCCTGCCGTTCTCCCTGGTGATGTTCGTGATCATCGCGGGGCTCTACAAGGCGCTGCGCATCGAGAAGATGCGCGAGGAGGCGCTGACCGCCACCCTGCCCTCGTCCCTCTCCGGCCGGACGGCGAGCGCCGGGCCAGTGGCGGAACGGAACTGGCGGCGGCGCCTCGCCCGGGCCATGGCCTTCCCCACGAAACGGGCCGCCCGGCGATTCGTCGCCGAGGTCTGCCAACCCGCCTTCCAGGAAGTCGCCGAGGAACTGCGGGAGCAGGGCGCGGAGGCCGCGGTCGCCGTGGTCCCGGACGACGAGGGCGACATCCCGACCCTGGAGCTGCGGGCGCCGATGGGCCGCACCGAGGAGTTCGTCTACCGGGTGTGGCCGATCGAGACACCTACGCCCTCCTTCGCGACCCGGGCAGTCGGCGAACACGACACCTATGTGCGCTTCGAGGTCCACCTCTCCGACGGCAGCCAGGGATACGACGTGATGGGGTACAGCAAGCAGCAGCTCATCGGAGACATCCTCGACCAGTACGAGCGCCATCTGGAGTTCCTCCGGCTCCACCGCGAGGCGACCGCCCACGCCACCCTCCCCGATCACCGCCCGGACACGGCGGAGGTGCAACTGCCCGAGGACCAGTAGTGCTCGCGCAGGCACGGACCGGCGCCGTCTCTCCTGGCTGGCGGCCAGTTCCGCTCCCCGGCATCGCGCCGCCGATACGGTGCGTGACCGAGCTGCGGCGAGGCCGACTGTTGTGTCGAGGCGGCAGGCGGTAGCCGATGGAGGTCCGCGGAGATGCACCGAGCTGCGGGCGGAACGTGAAGACGAGACCGTACGCGCCGACGTCGATGAGCGGCGAGCAGGCGAGGTGGAACGGCAGCCGGCAAAGCTGACGCGCGGTCGGGCACCGTCGCCCTCGTCGGCGATGCCGGCCCGCTCCATTGCTGATCTCGTCGACGAGGAAGTCGCGATGGGGCGACAACCCCAGGCGGTGCTCGCAGGATGCCCGGATGCCCCAAGCCGATACGAACGAGCCGCCGCACGTGGGTTGCTGTATGGGCCCTGCTGTGCGCTGCCGGCCTCGCCGCGGGAGCCCTGCTTGGTGATCCGGCTACGGGGGGCCTTTGTATCGGACTCACGGTGCCGGGGTGTCAGCCCGGCCCATGAGCACAGCTGCTGCGGACGTCCGAACCCGGTGACGTCTCCGATCTCGGCGACGAATACGCGGCGAGGACCGGCCCGACGCCGGGTCTGGCCTGGATCGCGTGGTAGCCGGCGTCCCCGTCCACGTCCTTGGCCATCTGCCGGTCCAGGCGCTCGATCTCGGTGCCGAGCATGGCGATGATCCTGCGCAGCGAGCCGACCCGGGAACGGTACGGCGCCTCCAGCGGCATGGAGTCCAGCAGCGCCGTTTCCGCCGCGCCGAACAGGTCGCTTCTACCCGGGTGCCGCACTTGCCCAGCACGGCGTGCACCTGGTTCTTGCAGCCGGTGCGCATGCCGACGAGGTGGTGGCGGTAGCGCACCGGCTCCCGCAGTCCGCGGGTGGCGCGGCCGGCGATCCACGCCTCCGGGAGCCGGCCCCGCCGCAGCAGGCCGGCCAGGTCGTGGGGGTCGCGCTCGTCGTTCTTCCCGGCGCAAGGTGAACGTCCTCACCCCCAGTGGATGGGTGAGATGGACTTCGGCTCCGGCCTCGGACAGGGCGTCAACTGCCCAGTACTACGCGTAGGTTGCCTCGATCGCCACCCTCGGGTGCTCGCCGGCGCCCGTGAGCTGGGCGAGCAAATGCGGCACGTCGTCGGCGAACCGCGCGGCCCGCCCGAGCTGCTGCCCGTCGGCCGCCAACCGGACCGGCACACTGCGGCGCCGGTGCCGATCGCCCCCGAGGACCGTACGGTCCTCGATCAGCGCGTTCATCAGGGCCTCCAGGCCTCCCCCACCTGGGGAGGACGAGCCGGATACGGCAATCACAGCCTCGTCCGCGCCCGGCCGGAGCGAAAGGCCCCGCTCCTTCATCGCATCAGGAATGCACCTCACAGAACGCCCAGTCAAAGCTCTGTTAGGCCGGGTTATGTGGTCCGGTCGCCGGATCGAACACGGCCGGGTCCTGGTCTCGCCAGTGGCGCCTGGTCACCGTTCGACGGAACCGCGCAGAAAAGGGCAGTTGAGTGTCACTTGTTGGCAACCGGGTCGAACTGGCTCAGCTCGAAGTCCCGGGCGGACTAGATTAACGGGCGGCAGCAGTCGGCCCATTCGTGAGACCAGAATTAGGGAGATCGATGTGAGTGCTGTGCGGGACGCCGTCGAATCCGGCCGCGACCTACGGGAAGCCTTGCGGGGAAAAGTGCCTTTCCCCACTCCGGACGCCCTGGTCCACCATCACTCCCACAACGATTATCTGCATGCCTCGCCACTGGTCGATGCGCTGCGATTCGGGTTCACCAGCGTCGAGGTTGACGTGTGGCGCACCAAAGCACTTCCCGACGAGCTGCAAGTCGGTCTCTCCTGGGGCGATGTCAGCCCGCCGCGCCCTCACCGCACGCTGCGCGTGCTCTACCTGGAGCCGCTGCGGGCCCATCTCGAGGCCACGAACGGTGAACCTTTTCCCCTGGTTCCGGGCACCCGACTGCAGCTCCTCATCGACCTCAAGGTCTGCGTGCCTCCCGGCTCCGTCGCTCCGGAGGAGGGCGTCGACGACGATGAACACGCCCGCCGCCGCGGGTACGACCTCCTCGACAGTGTCCTGGGCGAGTACGCCGACATCATCACCGCGTACGGCGCTGACGGGGCGCTCAATCAGCGTCCTGTTCAGGTCGTCGTCACCGGAGACCGGCCGGATCTCACCTACATCCATGGGCAGCCGCAGCGCTACAGCACAGCCGATGGCAGGCTCAACTTCCTGGACGAGGAGGACTCCGACTTCGCCCAGGCCGCCTCGCTCGTCCCCATGATCAGTGGCAAGTACGACTTCAACTTCCGTTTCCCCACCGGCCTGGAGGCCGACGAGGCGGCTGCTTTGGCCAGTATCTACCGGCGTGCCCGGCGCAACGGGCAGCGGGTGCGGTTCTGGGGAGCGCCGGACGACCGGGTGACCTGGCGGAGGCTGCTGGAGATCGCCGGCGAACCGGCGTCGGGGCACTCACCGGCGATTATCAGCACCAACTGCCTTTCCGAATTCCGCCGGTTCATCTATCCGGACGAGGTCCCGTTCCTGTGACCGGCCCGGGTGCGTCCCGGATGACCAGGAAACATACCCGAGCGGCATCGATATTGCCGACGATGGCGACCGCGATCAGAGCCCACAGGGGAACACCGGCCACCGCTGCCACCGCACACAGCAGGAGGCGTTCGGCTCGACGCATCAGCCGCCCGGGCGCGGTGGGACACAGGGCATTGAGGTACGGCACGAGCAGGGAGGCGGAGGCCGCTGCGAACGCCCAGGCCCATGCCGCTGCGCTCCCTGCGGCTGCGAGCGTGAGTGCGGCCAGGAGGGCCAGGTCTGCGTACCGGTCGAGGATGGTGTCCAGCAGGGCGCCCCGTGCGGATGTCTGACCGCGGGCTCGCGCGACCTCACCGTCCGCGCAGTCCAGGGTGAATCCGGCCTGGACCAGCAGGCCGCCCAGGGCACCGCCCCACCAGGTTCCGGGGGCGATCAGGCCGGCACCGGCGAGAACGATGAGGAAACTCAGGACGGTAATCGTGTCTGGGGTGAGCCGGGTTCGCAGCAGCAGCCGGGTCACCGGTGCGGAGACGGGGCGGTTGAGGTAGCGCAGGACTGGGCTGTCGGAGCGTTTGCCGTGCGGGTTGGGACTCATCGGGTGCGCTCCGCCGTGAGCCGGAGAAAGGTTCCGCACTGGCTGACCTCAGGCATGGGGAAGCGCTGCTGGGCCAAGGCCAGCAGCCCGTTCGGGGAGAAGTACCGCTTGCGCAGGCCCGGAGCAGTCTCGAGGAAGACGTCCAAGGCCGCGTCGGATGCGGCGCATTCGGGGTCCATGACCGAGTTCACCAAGGACAGGAGCGTGCCACCGGGACGCAGGAGACGGTGGATCTCATCGAAGATCCGTGTGGTGGTGACGGTGTCGAAGTAGTGGAGGCTCAGCCTCGCGTAAACCAGGTCGAAACTCCCCGGCGGCCAGGGGTAGGGAATGTCGTCCAGGGAGTGTCGCAAGGTGGTGACCGGGGAGCTGGTGCGAGTGGGCAGGAAGTGGTCCAAGGCGCTGGCCGCGATGTCCATGGAGGTCACCTGCAGGCCGTGCTCGGCGAAGAACACGCTGTCGTGGCCGTTGCCGCATCCCAGGTCGAGCAGGGTGGAGCCGGGAGTGGCCAGGAGCAGTGCGGCCCGGGCGAATGCGGTGGGCTCACGAAGCGCGGGATCGTGCCGGCGGCGCAGATGGTCACTCTCCCAGAAAGAACGCGCTGTCACCGCGCCTCCCGGATCCGGTGAATCAGACCGTTGATGTCCGCATGCTCGTCGCAGCCGTGCAGGCTGATCCGCAGCCACTGCCGGGTGGCAGCCAGGTGGAAACCGTGGCCGCGCAGCGCCTCTTTGAGTCTCAGGTGGTCATCGCCCTCAGCGACGTGGAGGCGCACGATGCCCACGGGCGTGGTCTCGATGGGACGCACCGGCACCAGACCGGCGGCGGGAGCGGTATCGAGCAGGGCTTGGGCGAGGAGGGTGGTGCGGTGGGCCAGAGCGGAGGGATCGCTTGCTTGGTACGCCAGGAGAGAGGCCCGCAGCCCGGTAAGGCAGCGTAGGTCGGGCAGGTTGCCCTCGAGACGGCGGACCGGGTCGGTCGAGACGGTGTGGCGCTGCCAGTTACCAGAGGGGCCAAGAGTGAGGGTGGCAGAGCGGGTGGAGAGCAGTGTGGGGCGGATCCGGTCGAGGACACGCCCGGTGGCCACCAGGAAAGCGGTACCCAGGGGGGCGAGCAGGGCCTTGCGTCCGGTCCCGAGATAGATGTCGGCCCCCAACTCGACCAGGTTCACCGGGATCCGGCCCACCGCCTGGGCTCCGTCGACGACCAGGAGGGCGTCGGACCGAGATCGGACGATCTTCACCAGCTCCCGCACCGGTTGAACGATCCCGTCCAGGTGGGATACGTGCGCGAGGGATACGACCGCGGTGTCCGCGGTGATCACCTTCTCGGCTGCAGCCAGGTCCACCAGGCCGCTGGGGAGACAGCCGATGGTCCTCAGCCGGACGTCACCGCGGTGGGCCCAGGGCAGTACAACCGCCTCATGGTCAGTCTCGGTGACCGCAACCTCGGCGCCGGGCGGCACGGACAGACCGCAAGCCAGCATCGAGACGGCTTCGGCCACGCTGCGGACCAGTACGACCCGTTGCTCCGGAGCAGCCCGGAGGTGGTGGTGCAGGGCCTGGCGGAGCCGGTCGGTGTGGGCGGTGGCCCGGGTGAGGAATTCCGGAGGACAGGAACTGGCCTCCTGCTCCTGGCTGAACAGCCGCATCGCTCTGGCAGCAGCGGCCGAAACCGGGGACGTGGAGGCCCAGTCGAAGAACCGCTCGGTGGCGATCGCCGGCCGGAATCCGGCCATCAGGGCGCTTCCGCGAGGAGCGCCCTGACCTCGGCCAGCTGGCTCGGGGTGACGATCTGGTCCCAGGTCGGCACGAACAGATCAGAGCCGATCAGCAGGGTCTGCCGGCCTACGCGCACGCCGGACAGAGGCGTCGGACTCAGCCTCTCCGCAGCCGATTTCGGGATCTTCACCGGCCCCAGCACCGCGGCCAGGATCGGGTGCTCCACGTGGACCAGGGTGGGGCAGGCATCCGGGCGCAGCTGCCAGCCTGACAGGTCGCAGGTAGCCATCCCGGAGAGCAGCAGCCGCTCACGCAGGGAACGCCGGCCGACCCGGACGTCAAGGCGCCGGACGTAGAACGCGAAGCACTGGGCGGCGCGGATGGCGGCGCCCAGGGGCCCGCGGCGCTGGCGCAGCCCGGCCCGTAGCGAGTAGGCGGAGTTGACCGTGGCCCGGCGTACCCAGTCGCGATCATGCATCCTCCACAGCGGGGACGGCAGGGTGGCTCTCCTCGGGCCGGGCAGGGCTGCCTCGCCCAGTCGCGCTGCGAACTCGGTGACGGCCGGATGGTCGTGCTGCTCGGTCAGGTACCGGGCGAGCAGTGCGGCCTGCGGGGCGAAGGAGTGCCGTCGGATCTCGGTACGCATCCTTGGCCAGTCGACCTCGGCCGCGCTCGTTGCCATGGCGACGCAATCGTTGGCGTCCTTGATGGAGACGTAACCGTCGGAGAGCGCGTGCGCGCACATGACCAGCAGGGCGCCGGTCGCATCAAGCCCGCCCAGAGCCTCGGGCCGGTAGAACTCCGTCAGCGCCGGCAGCAGGTACTCGCTGTTGCCCACCGAGTACGTCCCGAAATGGATGTCGACGCGGGCGTAGCCGTCGCCTATCGGCCGGATGAGGAACACCTGCCCGTACTCTTTGCGACCGCGTCCCGGCTCGGCCTTAACCCAGGGGCACTCCTGCGGGTCGAAGGCATAGCCGCGGTTGCGCAGCAGCACGACGAGCTCCAGCGCCTGCTCCCAGGAAGGGACGAACAGGTCGATGTCCCGGCTCCAGCGCACTGAGGGGTCGGGGTAGAAGCGGGCATTGCCGAAGCCTTTGATGACGGTGCAGCCGGAGAGATCTGGTCCCAATGAGCGCAGCCAGTCGAGTTCGGTGAGCAAGAGCTGGTAGTGGGCGCGGCGCGCGGACAGGTCGGCGGCGATCAACGCGGCCAGCACGCCGGCTTCGGGGCGGTCGGCCAGCTGGGTGAGGGCGGCGTCGAAGAAGGTGAAGCCCTTGTGACGCATCAGGATTTCATGCAGCTGAGCCGTTCGGCCGGTGAGACGGGGAAGAGCCTGAGCAGCGCTCTCCAAACGGGTGTCGGTGGACAGAGTGCCGCAGAACCTATCGAGTACGAGGGCTTCAAGGGTACCGATGGCCATGGTGGCGGACTCCCTCGGTGAATTCGGGGCCAGCCAGGTGCCTGCTGATGAGCGAGGTCACCTGGGTACGGAGACGTGCCGGGGACTGCTCACCGGAAACCTGGTAGGCAGCTGGGACATCCGCGATGCGCTGCAGGATCGCTTCCCGCAGGCGGCGCTGGAAGTCGGTGTAGTCACTCTGGCAAGGGGTGTGCAGATACTCATACGGCGACAGACGGCCCTGCTTACGGCGGTATGAGACCACGGGCGCGACATCGATGAAGATGACGCAGTCGGGCTGAGGCAGTTCCTGGCACAGATCGGCCAGGACCAGATGGGAGGTCCCGTACAGCTCCTCTTTGGCCAGCAGTTTGTAGTAGTAGGAGTCCAGGACCACGCTGGATCCGGCGATCAGCCGTGGCCTGACCAACTGCTCGTACTGCGCGACCAGGTGGCCGCCGATGAACATGGCCCGGGACAGAGGCGCAAGGTCTCGCTTGAGGTGGGTGGGGTGCTGGGGGGCCAGCGCCCGGGAGAGCTCATGGTTGCGGAGTTCGCGCCAGTCTGTGCTGACGACGCCGGGAAGGCGCAGATCGGCAAGCAGCGTACTCTTTCCGCTGCCATCGATTCCGATGACGACAATGAACTTGCTGCGCTGCTGCGATACGGCGGGGGTGGCTATGAGGGACAACCGACACCACCGCCGCAGCCTTTGCCGCGTGCAAGATGCTCGAGCGTGTGCGTACCCATAGACAAGCGCTTCCTTGTCGTGTTTCGCCCTGACCGCGCCATCGGGCAGGAAAACCTGGGCTTTGCGTTCGTGTTTTCGGATGTCCCATTCTCATATTCCCCCTGCGGGGCCCGGCCGGCGCGCAACGCCGGTGCGGATAAGTGACGAAAGGGGCTGTCAATGCCAGCTGCCGATGTCGGCCGAATCGGGCTTCGGCCGGCCGACGGCCGGAGTGCAGGCGATCATGAAAATTGGTCTTGCCGGGGATCCTGTGACGGTTCAGTGCTGAGTCGGGCATCAACCGGGCGTACGGATCAGGGGATTTGTGCCCCCGGGAGTCCTTTTGTCAAAGCGAACCACTGGCTGCTGATTCCCGACCTCGACGGGAACGGTGTGAGGCGGAGCTCGTGCTGGGGCGTGGCGAGGACTGCACATCGAAGATCAACTTGTGGATGGCTCCGGATCTACGCGCCGGGGAGGAAGCGAAGCCGCACCACCACCCCTGGCTTGTCACTTATTTCGGCTTATCAGGATGACGTTGGGATGTCGAGGGTGCCGGGCCGGTTCCGGCTACGAATCCGTCGAGGGAGGCGGGCAGGCGCTGAAGGCGTTTGAGGCGGTTGCGTACGAGCGTCTCCAGCCGGTCGAGGGCCATGACGACGAGGTTTGGCCGGATGCTCCCGAGCCAGGTGCGGTGGCCGTACGCGGTGCCGGCCTCGCGGGGCGCGAGCGGGCGCCCCTGCCCCGGTTCCTCCCAGCGATCAGAGCCGCCTCGACGCCGCAGGCCCTGGCGTTGCGAGCGCGGACCGTGCCGGCATGTGCCGAGACCGAGCCGGAGGGGGTGCCCCGGTGAGCGAGTTCGGTGGCCCGGTGCATCGGGGTCACCTGCGACGCGGTCTCCAAGTGGTGGGCCCACCGCCCGCCCCCGGATCCACCCCGTAGCAGGCTTCTTGTCCCGGTGCCGGCCGGTTCGGTGATACCCGGCACCGGCAGTCGGCCGGCATCGCTACGACGCACGGTGAAGTCGCCACCGTCCAGGGGCGCTTCGACGATGGTGCCGGTGAAGGTGAGTCCGGTCTCGCGAGTTGGTCGCTGGCTGCGGGGCGTCGCCGACCGGGGCACCGCCCAAGGGCGGGTCACCCCGGACCGGGCAGCCCGGCTGCGCGCCAGTGCGGACACCCTGGAACAGGCCGCCCGCGCCACCACCCCCGCCCAGCTCAAGGCAGCGGCCCACCATCTCGCCGACACCGCCCGCCACCTCGGCCAGACCGCCGCCCCGGCAGGCGCATTCGACGACGCCATCGGCGATTTCGCCACAAAGGTCGGAGACGCCGTTCTCGCTGCGGTGGGAAACGCTATGGAAACTGCGTTCACAGCCCTCAGGAAGCCGGCCAACGGCTTCCTCACCCAAGTCGACAGCCTCCTGGGCCAACCTCATAAACCGGCTCGAAGCCCCCACGAGGTAAGCGCATCTCAGCAACATCGTTCGCACCGGCATCTTCCCGTACGCCAACCGCTCATAACCGTCGCACCTACGACCCCGTACATGCCGGATCCCGACCTGCTGGAACGGATCACCGCGCGCCCTGCGGAGCTGGACGAACGTGAAGAACTGCTGGCCGACCAGTTGGCGGACGTGCGGGGCGAGCGGGACGAACTCGCCGTCGCCGAACGCGTTCTTGAACGGATGACCGGGCAGCTCGCCGAGGAGCGCACCTTCGCCGGACCGATGCCCGGACAGGTGGGCGACCCGGTCGTCGAGGAAGGCTCCTACCCCGACCGCCACCGGTTGTACTCAAGTCGCTCCGCGGCCCACGGCTGGCCGGAGAACATCCTGTGGCCGAACGAGGGGAGCCTCGACTGGGAAACCTGGCACCAGCTCATCGATCTGCTGATCGCGCACAGCCCGGACGGCCCGGACACCCGCTGCCTGGTGCACTTCAGCCCGCTCACGTCCTACTACCACCTCCCCACGGTGCTCACCGGCCGCCTCAGTAACGCACCCGGCCTGTACCACCACCCCGATCTGATGGCCTACAGCCCCTCCAACATCTGGCCCGTGGACCGGACTCGGGTCATCTGTACCGACCACGACCTCACCGGCACCCAGGCCTCCGGCCCCGCCTCACTGATCGAGCGCCACCTCGACGCCCCCTGCCTCGAAGCCCTCCGCCTCTCTTTGAACCCCTCACCTCACCAGGGCTCGCGCATGCCACCGCCGACGGCCGCTGCCCCATCGGGCACCGCACTCTGCCTTCGGGTACCTGGCCCGGCGCCGCGCTCCCCGCATATACAGAGAGGATCTACGTCGCCAGCCCGGAAGGCCCCGATGCGCCCGCACGACTCCATCCCCGCACACGACGGCCAGGGGACCGCCCGCTCGTCGGCGCACACGCACTCCCGGACGCCGGACCGTAGCGATGACGCGTCCCCGCACGGGCTGCTCGCGCTCCAACGCGCTGCGGGGAACGCGGCGGTGGTTCAACTGCTCCGGCAGACGGAGTCTCCCTGGGACAGGGAGGCGGGCCCGGAGGGACATCGGCACGCGGCGGACTGCGGCCACCGGCCAGGCCAACAGCCCCCAGCGCAGCGGTCCTCCGTTCAGCGTTCCGCCGTGCACGAGGTGCTGCGCTCCACCGGGCGGCCCCTGGACGACAGCACACGCACGGACCTGGAGGCCCGGCTCGGCGCCGACTTCTCCGACGTACGCATCCACAACGACGGCGCCGCCCGTGCCTCCGCCGCCCAGATCGGCGCCCGTGCCTATACCTCAGGAAGCCACATCGTGCTGGGGGACGGCGGCACCGACCGGCACACCCTGGCCCATGAGCTCACCCATGTCGTCCAGCAGCGCCAGGGCCCGGTCAGCGGGACCGACAACGGCAGCGGCCTCCAGATATCCGACCCCTCGGACCGCTTCGAGCGGGAAGCCGAAGCCAACGCGACACGCGTCATGTCCGGCAGCGTCCCGGTCCGCGAACCGGCCGGGGCGACGGAACCGGCACCGCTCTCCGGTGCCCCTTCGGTGCAGCGGATGCGCAGCGAGAACCCCTACGCCCGGGGCGGCGAGCACGACGGGTGGGAACTGACCGCACACCATGTCATCGCCCACTCCCGCCTGACCGGGGCGCTGGACAGCGTGGACGAAGGGACGCGCGCGGAACTCCTCCGCAAGGCCGTACCCGATGTGATCACCGACGAGATGCTGGTGAATCTGAAGATCAAGGTGCCGGGACACACGAACCGGGACGACTTCAAAAGGCAGCTGCGCACGGCGCTGGTCAAGCGGGGCGGCGGCAACAAGGCGGACTTTCACGGGATCGACCTCAACGCCGTTCGCCTCTCCTTCTTCGAGTGGCAGGGCGGCAATCAGTTCCTCGGGCCCAGCACCACCCTCCGGGCGGAACCGACCGCTGTGGGCGAGGACACGGACTACGACGGAAAGCACTTCTCCCCGCTCCAGGGAGAGGATTTCGACACGCTGACGAGCCTCGGCGACAAGTTGGCGGTCGCGAAAAGTCAGGAGAAGGGGCCTTTGCTGCGCCGAATCCTGGCCCTCACCGTGAATGTCAACCCCAATCCCTTCGACGCCGAGGCATGGTGCGAGGTGTCCTCGCTGGATCAGGTGGACCGGCTGGCCGCACAGCTGCCCAGGCAGCACATGCGGGCGTACACCTTCTTCAAGATCCCGATCGCCGAGATCCTCAAGGGGCGGTACCAGGGGATCTCTCAGAATGGGACGGGGTACCTCTACTGCGGCGAGCCGATCCGTCCCGTTCAGATCAAGGGGGCATTCGTCTACATCCCGCTGAATACCGCGCAGGCGACGACCGTCGACCGGGACGACGTGCCGCTCGCCAGACTCCTCCCCGACGCTCAGACGGTCGACGGGGACAAGGAGAAGGAGAAGGAGTTCGATCTGCCCGCGCACGGCCACGTGGAGGGGGGAAGGCAGCTCAAGCTGGACGGGTACGCGGGAACGGTTCGCGTCACCGAAACGGCTTCCGGGCGCTACCGGATGAGTGCGAAAATCTTCGACAAGCAGACGCTCACTGTCGACGCCCCCGGACTGAAGCTGTTCGACTTCTGCCAGGAACTGCAGGTTCCGACCTCGACCTTCCTGCCACGCGCCGTGTACGAGGCGGCCGTGGCCCCGTAGCCGCCGAGTGCGCGCCCGCGGCGAGACCGGCCGCCTCGTCCGCCTTACGCCGCAGGTGCTGCCTGCTGTCGTACACGTGCAGGGTGAAGGTCTCCGGGCCTGGGGCACCGGTCGCGTCGCAGGGGCCAGGACGCGCCTGCTCGATGACCAGAAGTCGATCACTCGGGAAGGTACGCCCTTCGCATCCAACCCGAGGCCGATCCACCGGTCATGAGCATTGCTCCGCCAGGAGCCCGGCGTCGATCAACCTGACAATGGCGGCGGCCCACGGCGGTGACTGACCGGTGTTTTCCTCGCAGGAGGGCTTCGGCTCCGTCGGGGTGTACGGGATCGTCGCTGTCGTCCGCGGACCGGCCGCACGCTCGTGCTGGGGCTGGCCGTAGCCTGCCGCCATGACCGAGATACTGACGACGACTCCCGATGATGCCTTCGAGATGCTGCTGGACGGCAACCAGCGGTTCGTCACCGGCTCGCCGGAGCACCCCAACCAGGACGCCGCACGCCGCACCGAGACCGCACCGGGGCAGAGTCCCTTCGCGGTGCTGTTCGGGTGCTCCGATTCCCGGCTGGCCGCCGAGATCATCTTCGACCGGGGACTGGGGGATCTCTTCGTGGTCCGCACAGCCGGGCATGTGGTCGGTTCAGAGGTGCTGGGCAGCATCGAGTACGGAGTCAGCGTGCTGGACTGCCCGCTGGTCGTGGTCCTGGGCCATGACTCGTGCGGGGCCATCGCGGCTGCCCGCGAGGCCGCCGACGGCGGCAGGGCGCCCGCCGGCTTCCTCCGTGACGTCGTCGAGCGGGTGACCCCGAGCGTGCTGGCGGCCCGCGCTGCCGGACGCGACCAGGACGAGGAGATCCTCCACGAGCACATCCGGCACACCGTCGACCTGCTGCTGGACCGCTCCCGCGTCCTGGCCGAGCGGGTGGCCGAAGGCCGCCTCGCCGTAGTGGGCCTGTCCTACCGGCTGGCCGACGGCAGCGCGCAGCTGGTCGCCTCCCACGGCCTGAGCACGACGGTGGCCCGCGCACGGTAGTGCCTGCTGCGAACCCCCCGCCGGCCGTACGGCCGGCGGGCGCGGTGCCGTCGGCAACAACGAAGGCAGCCACTTGCCGATCCGGCGTGCGAGCCTGCGCCGAATCGGGAATCCCTTGATCATCACCGGCGTTGGGCCCTGCTGTCAGACCCGTCATGCGAAGGGCTTTTCGTGCGCGCCATACAGATCGACCGCTTCGGCACCCCTGACGTCCTCGGCATCATCGATGCTCCCGAGCCCGAACCCGGCCCCGGAGAGGTACTGATCCGGACCGTTGCGACCAGCATCAATCCCGTCGACGACAAGACACGGGAGGGAGCCATTGGCGAGGGAACGCCGCCGCTGCCGATGACGCTCGGCTGGGACCTGGCCGGCATCGTGGTCGACGGCGGCAGCACCGGGCTGCGCGCCGGTGAACGCGTCATCGCCATGTCGCACCAACTCAGCGCCGGCCGAGGGACCTGGGCCGACCTGGTCGCGCTTCCCGCACAGGCAGTCGCCGCCGCGCCGCGGTCAGTCAGCCTGGCCGAGGCCGCCACGTTGCCGCTTCCCGGGCTGACGGCGTGGCAGACGCTGGACTGGCTGGCGGTCAGGGCCGGTGAGCGGCTGCTGATCGCTGGAGCCGCGGGGGCAGTCGGCGGGTTGGCGTTGCAGATCGCCCGTGCGCGCGGCGCCGAGGTCGATGCTCTGGTCTCCCGGGATGCGCAGGTCGCCTTCGCCCGCGACCACGGTGCCGACCTCGTCACCACCGACCGCAACGCTCTGCACGAGCGTCACTATGACGCAGTCTTCGACACCTTCGGGGCATTCGTGACCGAGGCAGTAGCTGACGGCGGCCGGTACGCGTCAATCGCCACCCAAGCCGGTCCGGTCCCCGACCTGTCCTCCCGTGGTGTGCGTACCACCGTCCACCAGGTGCGCGAGGACGGAGCGGGGCTGACCGAGCTGACCAGGCTCGTCGACGACGGCTCCCTGCGACTGCGCCTGCACGCCACCTTCGGCCTGCAAGAAATCCAAGCCGCACACGCTCGCTTCCTCCAAGGCGGCCTGGCAGGAAAGATCACCCTGGTCTTCTGACGCAGGCTCCCGATCTCCGGGTCCATGTCCTGGGCCGGGGAACCGCAGGAGGTAACTGTTCCGGACGGCGAGCCTCGCCCTGCCCCGGGTGAGGAAACAAGGCGAGCAGGTCTGAGGAACAGCACGGGCCCGCCCCCAGGCCCTCTCGGTCCACCAAGCCCGTGAAGCGTTGGTGAAAACCCTGTGGAGGCCGTGTCAGTGCGGTCGCTTATGCTGCAACGGACGATCACGGGGAGCAGACGAGGGCACGGCATGTTTGGCAAGCTTTTTGGCCGAGGGGTGGAGACACCGGCGGCGGATCCGTTCACCCTTCCCGTCCCGCGCGGGCAGAAGAAGGGGATGTACCAGCTGCGCGCGCTCGGGGACTCGCGGGTGCTCGCGCTGGTGGAAGCAGCCGATGCGGGTGTCTGGGAGGCGGTCAAGGCGGCGCTGGCGCCCTTCGATCTCGGCCGCGACCACCAGGTGCTGGGTGAGCTGGCCGACGTCAACGGTGTGCAGGACTGGATCGGCCGGGCCGTCGAGGAGGACCAGGAGCACCGCGCCACAGCGCTGCTGATATCCGGGGCGCGCCACATCACCTGGGGCTGGGAGGCGCGTACCGCCGCGCAGGCCGTGCACGTCACACAGGAGCAGTGGCAGGTCTTCCACGAGCGGCTCCAGGTCGCTGAGGAGCAGCTGCTCCAGGCCGCCGAGCTGCGGCCGGAGTGGGTCACGCCGTGGCGCTGCCTGCTCACCTCCGGTCGTGGCATGTCCCTGGACCCCGCCGTCAACGGAACCCGGCTCCGGGCGGCCCTGCGCCGCGCACCGCTGGACCTGGAGACCCACCTGGAATGGCTGTCGCAGATGCAGCCCCGGTGGGGCGGCGAGCCGGGGCAGGCCCTGGCGTTCGCCCGTGACGCGTTCGCCCGCGCCCCGCAGGGCCACCGTCTGGGCTGCGTGATCGCCATGGCGCACATCGAGGACTGGGTCGAGTCGGACCACGCGGACTGCCTCGAAACCCCCGAAATCCAGGCCGAGTTGCGAAGCGCTGCCGACCACAGCATCCTCCACCCCGCATACCCGCGGCACCCGGGCTGGCAGCACGACTTCAACATGTTCGCCATGGCTCTGTCGCTGGCCGAGGAGCGCCACACGGTCCGGCGCGTCTTCCAGACGCTGGACGGCGCCTACACCGAGTGGCCCTGGACCTACCTGGCGGAGCCCGAGAAACAGTTCGCCCGTCGCCACCGTCGCGCCTGAGCGCACGCCGCTCCCCTCGTCCCGTCCCGCCTCTCCCCCTCCGGACTGCCCGATGACTGTGCCCGACACCGCCGCGAACCCAGCCGGCGCGGACCGCACCTTCCAGGTGGATCTGCGCGGCCTCGTCGATCTCCTCTCCCACCACCTCTACTCCAGCCCCCGCGTCTACCTGCGCGAACTGATGCAGAACGCGGTGGACGCGCTGACGGCCCGCCACGGCCTCGAACCGTCCGCCTGCGCCGACACCTTCGGCATCCGCCTATACGCCGACGGCTCGGTGGTACGCATCGAGGACGACGGCATCGGTCTCACCCAAGACGATGTGCACACCTTCCTCGCCACCATCGGCCGCAGCAGCAAACGCGCCATAGGCACTCCCCAGGACGAGCCCATCCGAGGCTGGGGGAAGATCGCCGAGCAGCGCGGGGACTTCATCGGCCAGTTCGGCATCGGCCTGCTCTCCTGTTTCCTGGTCGCGGACGAAATTCACGTCCTGAGCCGCTCCGCCCGCACCCCCGACGCACCCGCCGTGGAATGGCGGGGACGCGGCGACGGCAGCTACACCGTCCGCACCCTGCCCCCCTCCGCCCGCCCCCGGCCCGGCACCACCGTCACGCTGACACCGCGACCCGACGCCGGCGAGTGGACCCGCCCGGCGCAGGTGCACGCACTGGCCCGGCACTTCGGCTCGCTGCTGCGCCACCCTGTGAGCTTCGACGACGGCACGGGCGGCACGGGCGCGCCGGTCAATCCCGAGCCCGCCCCCTGGACGCGTACGTACCCCACGCCGGGGGCCCGCTCCCGAGCCCTGGCGGCGTACGGCGAGGAGGTCTTCGGGTTCACGCCACTGGACACCATCGAACTGGACCTGCCGGCCGTGGGCCTGAAGGGCATCGCGTGCGTGCTGCCCGAGGCCGTGCCGGCCGGCCGCCGCCACGGCCACCGCGTGCACGTCAAGGGCATGCTGCTGTCCGAGCAAGCCGAGGAAATCCTGCCGGAGTGGGCGTTCTTCGCCCGCTGCGTCATCGACGCCGAGAGCCTGCGGCCGACGGCGTCCCGCGAGTCCCTCTACGAGGACGACACTCTCGCTGCCGTACGCGACGCCCTCGCCGAACAGCTGCGCGCCTGGATCGCGCGAGCCGCCGCCAGCGACCCGGACCTGCTCGCCCGCTTCCTCCAGGCCCACCACCTGGCCGTGAAGTCGCTCGCGGTGCACGACGACGAGATCCTGCGGATGCTGCTGCCCTGGCTGCCGTTCGAGACCACTGCCGGGCACGCCACCCTCGACGAGTTCGCGCGCACCCACCGCACCGTGCTCGTGACCTCCAGCGTCGAGGAGTTCCGGCAGGTCGCGGCGATCGCCTCCGCCGCCGGGCTCGGCGTCGTCAACGGCGGCTACACCTACGACCGTGAACTGGTCCACCGGCTGCCCGAGATCAGGCCCGAGATCAGCGTCGCCGACCTCGACCCGGCAACCCTCACCGCCCACCTGGACCCCGTCGACCGCGAGACGGAACTGGCCGCCGCGGCCTACCTCGCCCTGGCCCGCGAAGCCCTCGCCGTCTTCGACTGCGACGTCGCGCTGCGCACCTTCCAGCCCGCCTCCGCCCCGGCCCTGCTCGTCGACAGCCGCGAGGCCCGGCACGAGCGCACCCGCTCCCAGCTCGCCCGGGAGCAGGAAGGCGGCCTGTGGGGCGACATCCTGGGCGCCCTGCGCCAGGAAGCACCGCGGGCCCAGCTGATCCTCAACCAGCTCAACCCCCTGGTGCGCACGGCCGTCGCGATCGACGAGCCCGAACTGGCCCGCACCAGCGCCGAGGCCCTGTACGGGCAGGCCGCGATGCTGTCACGGCGCCCCCTCAGGCCCGCCGAGTCGAGCCTGATCAACCGTTCCTTCCTCGACCTGCTCGCCCACGCCCTGCGCAAGGGCCGCTAAGGACAGCCGACGATGACGACCGCACCCCAGACCACCGATGAGCTGTTCCAGGCGCTCCAGGACAACGACCGGCGCCCCTACGGCCGCACCCGCACCGTCACCGCCGAGGAACTCGTCGACGCCGCCGAACAGTTCGCCGAGCCCGTTGCGCTCATCCACGCGCTCCTCGAACTGCAGGAGGCGTACACCTACGGCTCCGAACCGCGCAAGTCGCCGGTCGTCTTCGCCCGTCTGCTCACGCTCTTCGACGAGCAGCCCGAGGTCTTCGACGAGCGCCTGCGCCACATGCTGTTCTGGCGGTTCAAGTGGGTGGCCAACGCCCTGCGCGCGCTGCCCGAGATACCCCTCGCCAGCCTGCGCCAGTGGCTGACCGAGATGCGTGAGCGCTACGAGAAGGCCGGCCTGGGGCTCCAGCCCTACTACGGGCAGGCGTACCAACTCGCCGCCCACGTGGGCGAGGACACCGACCTCGCCTACGAGTTGTGGGCGGGCCGCGCGCGCACCCGGCTCAGCGACTGCGAGGCCTGCGAGATCTGTGAGCGCGCCCTGTACCACCTCACGGCGGGCGACGACGTACGGGCGCTGGCCGCCTGGGAGCCCGTCCTGGCCGGGAAGGAGTCCTGCCAGGAGGAGCCGGCCCGCTCCATCTCGTACGCACTGCTGCCGCTGCTGCGCACCGGCCGCACGGAGCAGGCCCGCGCACTGCACCTGGCCGGCTACCGCGGCTGCCGCCGCAACCCCTCGATGGCCGGGGAGGCCGGCCGGCATCTGGAATTCTGCGCACTGACCGGCAACGAGGCACGCGGCCTGGAACTGCTCGCCGAGAACCGGAACCTGTTCGAGGAGGTGGACTCACCGCTGGACCAGCTCGACTTCCTCACCGGCGTGGAAGTCCTCCTCCAGCGCGTAGAGCTCCTCGGCCACGGCGCACTGCCCGCCGCCGGATTCGCGGGCCGCACCTGGACGGTGGCCGAGCTGCGCGGCGAGGTGCGAGGCCGCGCCGATGACCTCGCGACCCGCTTCGACACCCGCAACGGCACCACGGCCCTCACCGACCGCCGCAGCGCCCGCCTCGACCGTGCCCCGCTGCTCGACGCGCTGGAACTGACCCTGCGCACCCGCACCCTCGACGACGTGGCACCGGCCGCCCCGGTCACGGCGCCGGCCCCGCGTACGGCCGCCGAGCTCCCCGGTTCGCTGTCCGAACTGATTCTCCAGGCACGGTCGCTGGAAGAGCAGGGACATCCGGACGCGCAGAGCTGCTGGGCGCGGCTGCGTACGCTCACCGCCGCCCACGACTACGCCCACCCCGATGACCCGGCCGTCGGTCCGCTCGTCCGGCTGCGCGCGGACCTGCTGGCCGACGAAGGACACCGGGCGGGTGAGAAGGACGAGTTCGCCGACGCCGCCGGCCTCTACGAGCAGGCCGCGGGCCTGTACGAGGACGCCGGAGCGCCGGATCACGCAGCGCTCGCCCGCGCCTGTGCCGTGCTCGCCACCGCCGAGATCCCCGCGCAGGACCACCCCGATACGGACGAGGCGAAGGCCACCGCGCTGACCGGCGCCTATGCCTCCCTGGTCCGGCTGCACGAGCAGACGCCCGGCCTCGCTCCGTACCTGGAGGCCCGCCTGCTGCGGTTGCGGGCCACCACGCTGGGCCTGCGCCTGCAGACCTCGGGCAGCGAGGAGCACGTCGCACCGGTCCTCGCCGAGGCGGACCGGCTGCTCGCGTTCGCCACCCGGCACGACTTCGCCGGTCCGATCTCCGGCGCCCTGCTCCTGCGTGCCAGCACGTACGCCCTCGCGGGCGACCTGCCCACCGCGCTCGCCGAGATCGACGCCCTGCTCGACCGGCTGACGGCACACGGTCCCGCCTGGCACCTGCCGCGCACGCTCGGACTGCGCGGCCGGGTCCAACTCGGCCTGGGGGAAACGCAGTCCGCGTACACGAACCTCACCGAGGGCCTGCGACTGGCCGCCGCCTGGCCGGCCGACGCCGTCGACACCGCCCGTCTCCACGCCGATCTGGCTGAAGCGTGTCTGTTCCTGGGCCGCCCCGCAGAGGCATTGCAGCATCTGACGCGCTCGGCGGAGGCGGACCTGCGCCGCGGCAGCCGGACCGACGCGTTCTTCGCTTACAGCAACGCCGCCCGGCTCAGCCTCGACCTGGGACGCATCGAGGACTGCATCGCTCTGCTCGACTCGCTGCTGGCCGATCCGGACGTCGCCGACGGCGCGCTGGACGAGCGACTGGTCGCTCAGCTGCGCCTGACCCGCGCCCGCGCGCTGCACGCAGGCGAAGACCTCAAGGCCGCTACGGCGGAGCTCGTCAGCCTCGCCGCCGAGTCGGCCGGCTGGGACGACGACCCGGGCAGCCACGCCATGATCGCCGCGGAGACTGCCGTACTCCTGGGCGAGTCCGGCGACTTCGGCCGGGCCCGCGCGGCCGTGGACCAGGCACTGGCCGCTCACGCCCGGGCCCCGCGCTACGAAGCCCTCAGCAATGCCTTGCGCGAACTCGCCCGCCTCCAAGCCCAGCAGCAGGGCAGCGACGGCCCGGGCGACGCCCGTGCCTGGCTGGCCGACGCCGCCCGGCTCGCCGACGAGGCCCGCGCCGCCGGTTTCGAGGCCGAGGGCCGGTCCCTGGACACGGCCCTGGCCTACGAGCACGGGCGGGTCAACGCCTATGCCGGTCAGTACGAGGACGCACTGGCCGCCCTGGACAAGGCCCTCGCTCTGCTCGGCGAGCCGGCGCAGGACGGCGATCATGCCGGCGAGTGGGCGGAGTGCGTCCGCCTCGCGGCCGCCGTGGAGGGAATCTATCTGGAGCGCCCCGCCCCCGCTCTCGCCCGCCTCGACTCCGCGCTCTCCCGCCTGACCACCCTGGGCCACACCGAGGAGACCGAACCGCTGACCACCTTGGCAGCTCAGCTGCGCGACGAAGAGTGACACGGCGGCCCCGGTACCAGGGTGCCGCCCCGCCCCGGCACCGGGACCGCCACCGGGCTCGTCCGAGCCGGCATCCAGTTCGGCTGACCGAGCTCGCCGGCCGGCGTTGTCAGGTTCGTGGTGGCCCGCGTGATGATCTTGTTTGAGGTCGTCGTGAGGAGGGGCTGCCGGTGGAGACCGAGGGTGCGCCGTCGTACAGGGGCTACCGCTTCCCGGCGAAGGTCATCGGTCACGCTGTGTGGCTGTATCACCAGTTCCCTCGGTCGTACCGCGAGGTCGAGGAACTCCTCTTCGAGCGGGGAATCACGGTCTCGTACGAAATGGTTCGGACCCGGTGTGCGACGTTCGGTCCCATCTACGCCCGGAGCCTGCGCCGCTGGCAGCCACGCCCCGGCGACAAGTGGCATCTCGACGAGGTGTTTATCAAGGTCAACGGCCGGATGCGCTACCTGTGACGTGCGGTCGTTCAGGACCGCAACGTCCGGGACGTCCTCGTGACCAGCACTTGAAACAACCGCGCGAAGAACTCGCATCAGCCCACCCGGCAACGCGAGAGAACCATGAAGAACTTCCGCTCCGTCGGGGCCGCGCAGAGATTCCTCGCCGCCTTCTCCAGAATCTCGACGCTTTTCCGGCCCCGACGACATCTGATCACAGCCAGTGACTATCAGGCCGAGATGACCGAACGCTTCCACATCTGGAAGACCGTCACCGGCATGGCCGCGGCCGCCTGGCCCCATGCCACGATGACGCGGCGCCGACCCACCGGACAGTCCCTAGTGTCTCGTGATCCTGTTTATGTCACTTCGAGTTATTGGCGACGAGCTTCTTGATGTTGGTCTGGACGAGTCGCACCTTCGCCAGGATCTCGTCGGCGGTTGCAGTCCAAGTGAACGGTTTGGCCTCGGAGTTCCAGGCGGCCATGTAATCGCGAATCTGCTTGATCAGGACGTTCACGCTGGAGAACGTGCCCCGGCGGATCGACTGGCGGGTCAGGAT
>NZ_JBSIBZ010000106.1:0-29527 GCF_058245575.1 Streptomyces sp. UF-297
CCCCCCCCCCCCCCCCCCCCCCCCCGCGGCCGAGTCACCCCAGAAAGGCAGGTCACCGAATGCGGACACCGGCATTCACCGAGGAGATACCCACCGACTGCGCGTGCGCGTTCTGCACGGGCGCCGCGGTCGAGTCCGCCGAGCGGCACGGCGGCACCCGCGCGCGCTGCACGGTGCGCGGCGCCCTCGCGGCGGCGGTCGGCGCGGCGGCGCTGGTCGGCGCGGGCGCGGGTACGGCGAGCGCCGAGCCGGCGCCCAGCCACGCGGGCTGGGACGGCTCCAAGTACTGGTACAAGGACGCCACCGGGTGGTGGCGCTGGACCAGCCACTACGACAAGTACCAGCGTCACACGGGTGGTTCGGCCTCTTCCGGATCGTCCGGCTCCTCCTCGTCCTCCAGCAGCGCGGGCTTCACCGGCACGTGGGGCTGGGACGGTGCGAAGTACTGGTACAAGGACGGCAGCGGCAACTGGCGCTGGACCAGCCACCAGTGGAAGTACGAGCGCTACGCAGGCGGCTCCACCGGCTCCACCGGCTCCAACGGCGGCTCGTCTTCGTCCTCCTCGTCCTCCGGGAGCTCCAACTCCTCCTCCGGGCACAACACGAACCCCACCTTCCGCGGCCGCGCGGGCTGGGACGCGACCGACCGCGTGTACTGGTACCAGGCGGGCGGCAGCTGGTGGTGGACCAGCCACAAGGACCGCTACGAGGCCCGTACCGGGAAGTCGGGCTCCACCGGCGGAAGTTCCTCCACGGGATCGGCATCGGGATCCGGGTCGGGCTCCGGCTCGGGCGGCGGCCGTGGCACCCCCTCCCGCCACGGCACCGAGTCCGCGATCCAGTGGGCGATGGGCCAGCTGGGCAAGCCGTACTCCTGGGGCGGCAACGGCCCCTCCTCCTACGACTGTTCCGGCCTGGTGCAGCAGGCGTACCGGCGCGCGGGCATCTCGCTGCCGCGGGTCGCCGACGCGCAGTACCGCGCCGCCACGCCCATCTCCCGCTCCCAGCTGCGCCGCGGTGACCTGGTCTTCTGGTCCAACAGCGGCTCCTCGTACGGCATCCACCACGTGGCGATCTACCTCGGTGGCGGCCAGTACCTGGAGGCGCCGCGGCCCGGCAAGACGGTCCGGGTGTCCTCCTTCAGCTACTACAACCCCACGATGTACGGCCGCGTCGGCTAGGGGCACCCAGCCCCCGCCTTCTCCGCGTCCCCCGCATTTCCCCCCACATCCCCCCACTTCGCTCTCACGGAAAGGTTGCCCGTCGTGACGATCACGGCCGCCTTCGACGCCACCGTCCCCACGCCGGTACACGACCCGAGGGAGCACGGGTTCCTGCCCGAGCGGCCGCCCGTACGGACCATGATCGGGACCTGGACCCATCTGGACGCGCTGGCCCGGTCGGTGGCCACCGCGCCCGGCCGGGAAGCGGCCCGCTCCCTGGTGCTGCGGGCGGCGCGGGCGGGGGAGCTGGCGGCGCTGCGGCAGCGGGTGTCCCGGCTCTCGCCGCGCAACGCGGAGGCCGCGGCGATGCGGGTCGCCGTCATCGCCGTGGCCTGCGGCTGGACCGGGCTGGACCCGCTCGCGCCCGCCTCGCGCCGCGCGGCGCACGAGGCGTTCCTGGACCTGTGGGCGGCGCTCGCGCACCGCATCGACCACCAGCAGTTCGTGGCGCTGCCCACTCTCACGCTGCTGAACTGGGCGCCGGAGCGCAAGCCGCGCCGCCATCTGCCCATCGACCAACTGGCCCGTACCGAGAGCCTGGTGCCCATCGTGCGCTGGGCGCCGGAGGGCCAGCAGCTGAGCCGGCTGGACCGGCTGACGCTGGCCACGGTGCGCCTGGAGGCGCACGGCATCTGGCTGTTCCGGCTGGCCGACACCCTCGCGGGCCGGGAGCCCGGCGACCGCTGCGCGACCACCGCGCTGCGCCGGCTGACCCGTATCCACCACGCGCTGCGCGCCCAGCTGCTGTCCGAGGCGCCCGCGCTGCGCGCCGCTGCGGCTACCGGCCAGCAGGGCGCGGCGCTCGCCTCGCTCGCCGAACAGGGGGCGCTGGAGCCGCCGGTGCTCCAGGCCGCTGACGCGGTGCTGGGCATGGGCGCGCGCCGGGGCGGCGACGGCAGCCGGCAGCAGCAGCGCCGTCATCTCAACGGACGGCACCGGGCCTGGCTGGCCACGATGGACCGGCACTGCGCTCCCGTACGGACCCTGGCGCACCGCGGCGGTCCGGACGCGGCGGCCTATCGCGAGGCCCAGGAGTCGCTGATCGCGCTGCGCCGTACGTACACCGGGCTGGTGCACACCGCGGCGCGGCCCACCGAAGGGCCGCTGTCCGCCGTGGCTTGATATGTCCCTTGATTTAGTGGAGTTGACGTACTCCGGCCACCGGAAAGCCGATTGTTATTGGTCTGGACATGTCCGAGACCCGTCAGTAATCTGCTGCTTGGTCTAGACCGCACATCTCTCAGCTCACAGAACTTCCCCCCTCTAGTTCTTCAGGAGCGAAGTATGCGCAAGAAGATCGGTGCAGCCGTGATCGGCGTCGGCATCATCGGTGTGTCCATGCTGTCCACGGGCAGTGCTTCCAGCCACGGCTACAGCGACGCCCCCACCAGTCGCCAGGCCTACTGCGCCAAGGGAACGGTCAAGGACTGCGGTGCCATCCAGTACGAGCCGCAGAGCGTCGAGGGCCCCAAGGGCTTCCCGGCCGCGGGCCCGGCCGACGGCAAGATATGTTCCGGCGGCAACAGCGGTTTCGGCCAGCTGGACGACCCGCGCGGCGGGCAGTGGCCGGCCACCAAGCTGCGCGGCGGCCAGGGCTACACCTTCTCCTGGCGCCTGACGGCCCGTCATGCCACGACCGATTTCCAGTACTTCATCACTAAGGACGGCTACGACCCGAGCAAGCCGCTCACCCGTGCCGACCTGGAGCCGCAGCCGTTCATGACGGTGCCGATGGGCGGCCAGCAGCCGCCCGCCACCTGGCAGCAGCAGGGCACCGTGCCCACCGGCAAGAGCGGCCGCCACATCATCCTGGGCGTCTGGAACATCGCCGACACCCCCAACGCCTTCTACGCCTGCTCCGACGTCGACCTGTCGTAACCCCACCGCGACAGCCGGCGCCGCGAGCGCCCGGCGGGCCTCCCCGTCCTTCCTCCGGGGAGGCCCACCCCAACTCGCCTGTGATCAGGCGCGCTTCAGGCGCAGCGTGACGATCTGGAAGGGGCGCAGCGACAGCGAAACGCCGTCCTCCTCCACCGCGGGCGCCCAGGCCTCCTGCCCGGTCAGCGGCCGCTCCAGCAGATCGGTGGCCACCGCGGAGCCCAGTGCGAAGCCCGCGGTCAGACGGGCACCCGCCCGGCCGCCGTGCGCCTCGTGCAAGCGCACCACCACATCCCCGCTGCCGTCGTCGGCGAGCTTGACGGCGGTCACCACCACGGCGTCCCCCGCCACGCTCACCAGCGGCGCCACCTCCTGCGCGCCGGTGACCCGGCGCTCGGGCAGGTTGATGCGGTGCCCCTCGCGGACCGCGTCCCCGATGCCGGCGCCCGGCACCAGCGCGTAACGGAAGCGATGGCTGCCCTGGTCGGTCTCGGGGTCGGGGAAGCGGGGCGCGCGCAGCAGGGACAGCCGCAGCGTCGTGGTCGTGCCGCGGTCGCCCTCGGTGCGTACCGTGCGCGTCACATCGTGCCCGTACGTCGAGTCGTTGACCACCGCCACGCCCCAGCCGGGCTCGGCGAAGTGCACGAAGCGGTGGGCGCAGGCCTCGAACTTGGCCGCCTCCCAGCTGGTGTTGGTGTGGGTGGGGCGGTGCAGATGCCCGAACTGGGTCTCGGCGGCGTACCGTTCGGCGTGGATGTCCAGCGGGAAGGCGGCCTTGAGGAACTTCTCCGTCTCGTGCCAGTCCACCTCCGTGTCGATCTCCAGCCGCCGCTCGCCGCGCGCCAGCGTCAGCAGCTGTACGGCCCGGGAGTCACCGAAGGAGCGCACCACCCGCACCGTTGCGCGGTCCTCGTCCGCCGCGTCGAGCGTGACCTCGTCGGCCTCGGTGAGGTCGGTGACCACATTGCGGTAGAACCGGTCCACGTCCCAGGCGTCCCACATATTGGGGAAGTCCGGGTGGATCTGGAGGAGGTTGGCGGCCAGGCCCGGCGCCACGGCCTCCCGCCGCGCCTCCTTGTTGTACGCGGATACCACCAGCCCGCGCCCGTCGACCTCGATCCGCAACAGGCCGTTGTCCAGGACGAATCCGCCCTCCTCGCGCGGCTCGGACGCCACCGCCGCGCCCTCGGCGGCGGCGGGGGCCAGCGCGCCCGGCGCGACCCCGCGGCGCGCGTGCGGAGCGGAGTTGGCCAGCAGCTCGCGCGAGCCGTCGCCGGCCAGCGCCGCCAGTGAACGGGAGATGATCTCCTCCAGCTCGCGGGCCACCTCCGCGTACGTCCGCTCCGCCTCGCGGTGCACCCAGGCGATGGAGGAGCCGGGCAGGATGTCGTGGAACTGGTGCAGCAGCACGGTCTTCCACAGCCGGTCCAGCCGCTCGTACGGATAGGGCTCCCCGGCGCGCACGGCGGCGGTGGCCGCCCACAACTCCGCCTCCTTCAGCAGGTGTTCACTGCGCCGGTTGCCCTGCTTGGTCCTGGCCTGGCTGGTCAGCGTCGCCCGGTGCAGCTCCAGGTACAGCTCGCCCACCCACACCGGCGGATCGGGGTACTCCGCCTGGGCCCTGGCGAAGAACTCCTCCGGCTTCTCCCACACCACCCGCGCCGAGCCCTCCAGGTCCCGCATCCGCCGCGCCTTGGCGACCATCTCGCGGGTGGTGCCGCCCCCGCCGTCGCCCCAGCCGGTGGGCGCGATGGAGTGCGAGGCGCGGCCCTTGTCCCTGAAGTTCCGTACCGCATGGGCGATTTCGCTGCCCTTCATCGAGCAGTTGTAGGTGTCCACCGGCGGGAAGTGGGTGAAGATCCGCGTCCCGTCGATGCCCTCCCAGAAGAACGTGTGGTGCGGGAAGGCGTTGACCTGGCTCCAGGAGATCTTCTGCGTCAGCAGCCACTTGGAGCCCGCCGCCTTGATGATCTGCGGCAGCCCCGCGGCGAAGCCGAAGGTGTCCGGCAGCCACGCCTCCTGGCTCTCGACCCCGAACTCCTCAAGGAAGAACCGCTTGCCGTGCACGAACTGCCGGGCCATCGCCTCGGACCCGGGCATGTTGGTGTCCGACTCCACCCACATGCCGCCCGCCGGGACGAACCGGCCCTCGGCGACCGCCTTCTTCACCCGCGCGTACACCTCGGGCCGGTGCTCCTTGACCCACGCGTACTGCTGCGCCTGCGACATGGCGTAGACGAACTCGTCCTCGTCCTCCAGCAGCGCGGTCATGTTGGCGGTCGTGCGCGCCACCTTGCGCACCGTCTCGCGCAGCGGCCACAGCCAGGCGGAGTCGATGTGCGCATGGCCGACCGCGCTGATGCGGTGCGCGGAGGGCTCGGCGGGCCGGGCCAGCGCGCCCGCCAGCCGCTCGCGCGCCGCGGCGGCCGTGGCGCCCACGTTCTGCAGGTCGACGGCGTCCAGCGCGCCGTCCAGGGCCCGCAGCAGCTCCCAGCGCCGCGCGCCCTCCACGGGCAGCTCGGCCATCAGCTCGCCCAGCACCTCCAGGTCCTGGATCAGCTCCCACACCTCGGTGTCCAGCACCGCCAGGTCCATCCGGGCCAGGGTGTAGAGCGGGTCGCGGTGCGCGGTCTCCCGGTCGCCCAGCTGGGTGGGCCGGAAGGGCGGCACATCCAGGATGACGGGGTTGGCCGCCGCCTCGACGAAGTACTCCACCTCCTCGCCGCCCGCCGCCGGGGAGCCCACCCGTACCCAGTCGTTCTGCGGGTTCAGGCCCTTGACCGGCATGCCGTCGGCGCGGTAGACGAGCCCCTCGCACTGGAAGCCGGGCATCCGCCGGTCGAAGCCCAGGTCGAGCACGGCCTCCACCGTCCGGCCCGCCCACTCCTGCGGTACGGTCCCGCGCACCCGGAACCAGGTGGTGCCCCACGGCGGGCCCCACCGCTCGCCGACGGCGAAGGGCCGGTACGGCGCGGCCAGGCCCTCCTGGACGGGCACCGGCTCACCGGGCGCGTCCCATACGGCGATTTCCAGCGGTACGGATGCGGGGTACAGGGCGGGGCGGATGCGCTCCTCCAGGACGCGGGCGAGGCGCCCCTCGATCAGCGCGCGGTCGTCATGCATGGTCTCGGGCCTTTCGTGGGCGAAGGATCTCTGGCGGGGGGTGCGGGGTCACAGCGGGCGGACCTCGCGCGGGTGCACGACCTCGGTGATGCCGCGGGCGGCCAGGTGCGCCGGGTCCCCGGCACGGCCGGCCAGCACGCAGGCGGGGCGTACCCCGTCGGCGGTCAGCGCGGCCCATGCCTCGAAGACCTGCCCGCCCGGGGCGCACACCGAACGGTGCCCGGCGGCCGACTCCTCGCCGGCGTCCACGACCAGGGCGGTGGTACGGGGGGCCGGCCGGTGCTGCCTGCCGCGCAGGTCGGCCACGATGCGGGCGAGGGCGCGCCCGGCCGGTTTGCGGACCCGCTCATGGGTCAACAGGCCCAGGCTGTACTCCACTTCGGGGAAGTCGGCCAGCGAGCGGTCCACGTCGTGCGAGCACCACCACGTCACACCCCATACGTCCGGGCAGTCCAGCGCGTGGGTGACGGTGGCGGCGGTGAAGGCGGCGGCGTGCTCGGCGGGGATGTGCGGGGCGGGTGCGCCGACCTCCTGGAGCCACACCGGCCGGTGCGCGTCCAGCGCCCACGCCTTGGACAGCTCGATCAGGTACGCGGCGTGGTGCTCGGTGGCCGTCCCCGTACGCCCGTAGCGCTGCGCGGTGCCGTTGAACACCCAGGAGTGCACGGCGGTGGCGGCGCCGAGCCGGGCGGCCTGGGCCGGGGTGAAGGGGTGCCCGTCCTGATACCAGGCGACGTCGTACTCGGCGTGCAGATGCATCCGGCCCGGCGCGCCCTCCTCACAGGCGGCCAGCATCAGCTCCAGCCAGCTTCCCGCCTCCTGGACGCCGATGCGGTCGGGGTCGGGGTGCGGGTCGTCGGAGAACTGGTTGATCTCGTTGCCGAGGGTCATGCCGAGGAAGTGGGGGCGGTCGGCGAGCGCGGCCGCCAGCGTACGCAGGTAGGCGTACTGCCCCTGGAGCACCTCGGGGTCGGTGAAGATGTTGCGGCGGTGCCAGGTGGTGGTCCACGACGGCAGGAAGTCGAAGCTGGACAGGTGCCCCTGCAGACCGTCCACGTTGACGTCCAGGCCGCGCTCGCCCGCCGCGTCGGCGAGCTGCACCAGCTGCTCGACGGCGCGCGGCCGGATCAGGGTGCGGTTGGGCTGGAAGAGCGGCCACAGCGGGAAGACGCGGATGTGGTCCAGGCCGAGCGCGGCGATGGAGTCCAGGTCCGCGCGGACCTCGTCCAGGTCGAAGTCCAGCCAGTGGTGGAACCAGCCGCGGGTGGGGGTGTAGTTCACGCCGAAGCGCGGTGCGGACACGGGGTGGGACATCAGGTGGTGCCTCCAGCTCTCCAAAGGTCCACGGCGGTACGGGGGTTGGGGCGCTCAGCCCTTGACGGCGCCCTCGCCCACCCCGCGGAAGAAGTACCGCTGCAGGCAGGCGAACAGCACGATCAGCGGGGCGACCGCGATGATGGTGCCGGCCGCGACCACCCGCTGGTTGTCGGCGAACGTCCCGTGCAGGAAGTTCAGTCCGACGGTCAGGGTGAAGTTCTCGGAGTCCGAGAGCACGATCAGCGGCCACAGGAAGTCGTCCCAGGCGCCCATGAAGGCGAAGATCGCCACGACCGCCAGGGTGCCCTTGACCGAGGGCAGCGCGATACGGAAGAACCGCTGCCAGACATTGGCGCCGTCCACCACCGCCGCCTCCTCGGTCTCGTACGGAAGGTTGCCGAAGGCGTTGCGCATCAGCAGCACGTTCATCGCGCCGATCGCGCCCGGCAGCACCACGGCGGTCAGGGTGTTGTTCAGGTCCAGCTCCCGCATGGTGACGAACTGCGCGATCATGATCGCTTCGGTGGGCACCAGCATCGCCATGACGAAGACCAGGCCCGCCACCGCCCGGCCGCGGAACTTCAGCCGGGCCAGCGCGTAGCCCGCCGCCGCGGCGCCCGCGACATTGGTCAGCACGCTGGCGAGGGAGACCTTCAGGGAGTTCAGGACGTAGTCCCACACCGGGATGATGTCCGCGACGCCCGCGTAGTTCTTCAGCGTCCAGTCGCTCGGCAGCAGCTCGGGCGGGTAGGTGTAGATGTCCTCCGACGGGCCCTTGAGCGAGGTGGACAGCTGCCACAGGAACGGCCCCACGGTGATCGCGAGCACGATCAGCAGGAGCAGATAGCGCAGCGCGATCTGCCACAGCGGCATCCGGCGCCCGGCTCCGGTCCTCACTCCTTGTCCTTCCGGTCGGCCCGCAGTACGAGCAGCATCAGCACCAGCGTCAGGGCGAACAGCACGATCGACATCGCCGAGGCGTAGCCGACCCGGCCCGAAAGCCCGGTGCCCGCGCGCTGGATGAGCATGACCAAGGTGGTGTCCTGGCCCGCGGGACCGCCGGTGGGACCGGCGATCATGAAGACCTCGGAGAAGACCTTGAAGGCGGCGACCGAGGAGAGCGCGCCGACCAGCACCATCGTGGAGCGCACGGCGGGCACCGTGATGCTCAGGAACCGGCGGACGGGGCCCGCCCCGTCCATCTGCGCGGCCTCGTGCAGCTCGCCGGGGACGTTGGCCAGCGCCGCCAGATAAATGATCATGTAGTAGCCGAGGCCCTTCCACACCGTCAGCGCCATCGCCGAGAACAGCAGCAGCCAGGGGTCGCTCAGGAAGTGCACCGGGTCCAGGCCCAGTACGCCCAGGATGCCGTTGAGCAGGCCCCGGTCGTCCAGCATCCACACCCAGATCAGCGCCACTACGACCACCGAGGCGACCACCGGGGTGTAGAAGGCGGAGCGGAAGAAGGTGATGCCGGGGATCTGCTTCTGCACCAACAGGGCCAGCAGCAGCGGCAGGAGCACCGTGCACGGCACGACGAGGGCCACGTACAGCGCGCTGTTGCGCAGGGCCACCCAGAACTGGTCGTCCTGGAGCAGCGCCTGGAAGTTGTCCAGGCCGACGAACGTGCCGGGGGTGAGGGTGCGCGCGTCGGTGAAGGACTTCCAGACCGTGGCGAAGAACGGGTAGAGGTTGAAGGCGAGGGTCACCAGGACACCCGGCGCCAGGAACAGCCAGGGGCTGGCGGGGAGATGCGTTCTGGGCCGGCGGGCGGCGGGGGCGGTGCTGCTCATCGCACGTCCGGCCTCAGCCCTGCCGCAGCAGCTTGTCGAACTGCGCCACCGCGCTGTCCAGGGCCGCCTTGGGTGTCTTCTTGCCCTGCATGACCAGGGCCTCCTCGTTGCGCAGGATCGTCTTCATCTCGTCGCTGAGCACGACCGGGGTGTAATTGACGGCCCTGGGCAGCAGCTTGGCCGAGGCGACCCGCACCCGGCCCTCGTCGGTGCCGTCCTCCTTGGTCCAGTACTCCTTGTCCAGCGAGCCCTTGGTGCTGGGGAAGACCGCGACCTGGTGGCCGAAGGACTCCTGGTTCTTCTGACCGGTGACGAAGTGGGCGAAGGCGACCGCGGTGGCGGCCTGCCGGGACTGCTTGTTGACCGCCAGGCCCATCACATACATGTTCGGCTTGCCGGTGTTGTTGGGCGCGTCCGTGATGCCGAGGTTCTTGTAGAGGCTGGGCGCGTTCTTCTTGAAGTTCTCCAGGTCGTGCGCGCTGCCCGGGTTCATCGCCAGCTGCCCGCGCAGGAATTTCTGGCCCACCTGCTCGGGGGAGTTGGTCAGGGCCTGCGAGTCCAGCGCGCCGCTGTCGTACAACTCCTTGTATTTGGTCAGGAGTTCCACGCCCTTGGGCTCGTTGAAGGTGAACTTCGTGGCGTCCTCGTTGATGAGTCTGACGCCGTAGCGCCCGTAGTCCTCGATCGCCGGTGTCTGCCCCAGCGTCGGCTTTCCCTTTTCCGCCAGCTTTGCCGCGTCCCGGAACAGGTCGGCGTATGTCTTCGGCGGCTTCTCGCCGTCGAGCCCGGCTTCCTTGAAAAGCGTCTTGTTGTAGAACATCGGGCCGGTGTTGAGGTACCAGGGAAAGGCGTACGTGCCGTCCAGCCCGGGCATCGCATTGCCCTCCCAGGCGCTGGGCAGATACTCGCCCTTGAACTTCGCGGCGGCCTTCTCCTTGTCCAGGTTCATCAACAGCCCTGCCTTGGCCAGGGGATAGGCCAGGTCGGGGGAGACGTTGACCACGTCGGGAAGTGATCCCGCCGAGGCGTCCGCGCTCAGTTTGTCGGCGTAGTTGTCGGCGGGCTGGTCCACCCACTTGACCTTCGTGCCGGGGTGCTGCTTCTCGAAGTCCTTGATCAGGCCCTCGAAGTACGGCTTGAACTTCGCCCGCAGATTCCAGGTCTGGAACGTGATCTCGCCCTCGACCTTTCCGTCGGCGGACGAAGTGCCGCCGCCTCCTCCGCAAGCGGTCAGTGCCGTCAGGGACAGGGCGGCACCAAGACCCACAACGCTCTTCATCGCGACGCTGCGACGGACGGACATGTGGCTGGCTCCTTCGGATCAGGCCAGGGCGAAGGCGCACCGGGGCCCTCAACAGCCGCCCCGGCGCAGGCTTTCGCCGCGTGTCGGGCACACCCTGCATCGCAATTCCCGGTGAAGTCAAAGGTTTCTGTCGAACTTTCTTTGAAGTCCCAGGTCAGAAGGGTTGGTTGACGAGCGCTCAAGGCAATCACTAACGCGCTTAAGTGCGTGGCTGGTAAACCGCGTTAGTATCCGGCTATGAGTGAGACGCCGAGTGGGCCGCCCGGCTCTTCAGCCGCCGCACCGCAGCCGTCCGTACCCTTGCGGCGGCGCCCGGCCGCGGTCCCCCTCAAGCGGCCGACGATGAAGGACATCGCCCGGGAGGCCGGGGTGTCGGCCACCGCCGTCTCCTTCGCGCTCAACAACCGCGGCGGGGTCTCGGAGAGCACCCGGCGCCGCGTCGAGCGGGTCGCCGAGCGCCTGGGCTGGCGCGCGAGCACCGCCGCCCGCGCCCTGTCGGGGGAGGGCTCGGGCGCCGTCGGCCTGGTGCTGGCCCGCCCGGCCAGCAGCCTGGGCGTGGAGTCCTTCTTCCTCCAGCTCGTCTCGGGCATCCAGCGGGCCCTGGCCCCGCGGCACTGCGCGCTGCTGTTCCAGATGGCCGAGGACGTGGACGCCGAGTGCGAGCTGTACCGGCGGTGGTGGGCCGAGGGCCGGGTGGACGGCGTGATCGTCGTCGACCCCAGGACCGAGGACCCCCGGCCCGCTCTGCTCGCCTCGCTCGGCCTGCCCGCCGTAGTGGTGGGCGGCATGGCACCGCCGGACCAGGCACCGGATACGGGCACCGGCTCCCGGCTCTCGGGCGTGTGGGCCGACGACGCGGGCGCGATGGCCGCCATCGTCCGCTACCTCTACGACCTGGGGCACCGCCGGATCGCCCATATCGCGGGCCTGCCGGGCTTCGCCCACACCGAGCGCCGGATCCGCTCGCTGCGCCGCGAGGCCGCCCGCGCGGGCCTGGCCGGCACCGTCTCGCTGACCACCGACTACACCGACGCCCAGGGCGCCGAGGCCACCCGCCGCCTGCTCTCCCGTACGCCCCCGCCGACCGCCGTGATCTGCGACAACGAGGTCATGGCGATGGCGGCGCTGAGCGTGGCGGCCGAGCGGGGCCTGGCCGTACCGCGCGAGGTGTCCATCGTGTCCTGGGAGGACTCGGTGCTCTGCCGCACCCTGCGCCCGCGGCTGACGGCCCTGGTGCGCGACACCGAGGAGTTCGGCCGCCGCGCTGCCCAGCAGCTGCTGGACGTCCTGGACGGCGGCGAGCTGCGCCAGGTCCAGGACCCGCTGCCCCGCCTGGAGCCCCGCGAGAGCACCGCACCGCCGCCGTGAGCTGCCCGGCCTGGCGGGGGAACGCGAACTGCCGCCCCGGCACCTCTGGGCAGGTCCAACATCCGGGAATATTCTGCTAGTTGGTCTGGACCGCACTGCACGTGGCTCACAGGACACCCCCCAAGTTCTCCAGGAGCGCAGCATGCGAAAGAAGATCAGCGCGGCCGTCATCGGCCTCGGCATCGTCGGAGCCTCCGTCCTTGCGACGGCCTCCGCCTCCAGCCACGGCTACACCGACTCCCCCATCAGCCGGCAGAAGTTGTGCGCCAACGGCACCGTCAAGAACTGCGGCCAGATCCAGTACGAGCCGCAGAGCGTCGAGGGACCCAAGGGCTTCCCCGCCCGCGGCCCCGCCGACGGCCGGCTGTGCGCCGGCGGCAACAGCCGGTTCGCCGAGCTGGACGCCCCGCGCGGCGGCCAGTGGCCCGCGACCAAGGTGAGCCCGGGCACGTACACCTTCACCTGGCGCTTCACCGCCTCGCACGCCACCACGGACTTCCGCTACTACATCACCAAGCAGGGGTACGACCCCAGCAAGGCGCTCACCCGGGCCGACCTCGACCTCACGCCGTTCCTGGTGGTCCCGTACAACAACCAGCGGCCGCCGTCCACGCTCTCGCACTCCGGCACCATCCCGGGCGGCAAGACGGGCAAGCACCTGATCTTCGCGGTCTGGACGATCGCGGACACCGGCAATGCCTTCTACGCCTGCTCGGACGTCCAGTTCTAGCGCGCACAGACAGCGCCGACAGCGCCAGCAGTACGGGCAGTACGGGCATACGAAACTGGGCGGTTCCGGAAGAACCGGAACCGCCCAGATCAGGTGCGCCGCCAGGGACTCGAACCCCGGACCCGCTGATTAAGAGTCAGCTGCTCTAACCAACTGAGCTAGCGGCGCCTGACTCGTCTCCTCGGCCTCTCGGCCGCGGCGACAAAAGAAATACTACCTGGTCCCAGGGGGTGCTCGTGACCACCTCCGCCCCGGCGGGGGCCACCGGCCCCGCCGGCCCCTCAGATCGTCAGCGAGAGCAGCACCGGGGCCGCCCTGCGATTGAGGGCGTCGGCCGCCTGGCGCAGCCGGTGGGCGTGCTCCAGCGGCATCGACAGCGCCAGGCATCCGACCGTGGCGCCCGCCGTGATCGGTACGGCCGCGCAGACCGTGCCGACGGCGTACTCCTGGAGGTCGAGCACCGGGACCGTGGGCGGCTGGCTGTCCAGCTTGTGGAACAGCACCTTCTCGTTGGTGATCGTCCGGGAGGTGAGCCGGGCGGTCTTGTGGCGCGAGAGGTGGTCCATGCGGCCGTCGTGGTCCAGCTGCGCGAGCAGGCACTTGCCGACCGCGCTGGCGTGCGCGGTGCGGCGGAACTCCGCCCATTCGTTCACCTTCGGTGCGCGCGGACCATCGGCGTAGTGCAGCACCTTGACCTCGCCGTCGATGTAACGGCTGATGTAGACCGCGGCACCGATGGTGTCCCGCAGGTCGGCGAGGGTGTGCTGCAGCTTGTCGCGCAGGGCCTGCTCGCGGTCGCCGCCGGAACCCAGCAGGACCAGCGCCTCGCCCACGACGTACGCGCCGTCGGCGACCTGTTCGACATAGCCCTCGCGGCGCAGCATCGACAGCAGATGGGCGAGATGCCCGGTGGGCAGTCCTGTCTCGCGCGCGATCTGCACATCGGTGACGCCACCGGAGTGCCGTGAGATGGTTTCGAGCACGCGAAGGGCGTACTGCACCGAATGGAACGGCGCGGTCGGCTCGGGCTTCAGCGCCACGGTGTCCCCCTAGCAGGTTGTGACCGCTTGCGTCGTCACCGTCGCAGGCGGTTACGAGCGGCGAGCATCACCGGCCGTTCCCCGCCAGCGGGGCTCGTACCACGATAGCGGTCAACGTGCCCCGCTGGAGGGGGTCTTGAAGGAAAAGCGGAGCGCCCCATGCGTCTGTGCAGGAGCGCGCCACCATGGCATATGTCAGAGTCATCATGGGGGCGGCCGGAAGCCGCCTCCGGATCCCTCCGGGCCCCTCCGTGTCCGCGGTCCCGCCGCGGGCGGCCCGGGGCGGCGCGGCGGGCGGTGCCGGGGTCGCGTAAATGGCGAGAATCATTGGCGGCTACATGTTGACCGAGAACCGCGCCGTTGGTTAGCTTTTCATCGAAGCCCTATCTGAGATTCGAAACGCGAGATGCGAACCCCGAACTCCACAGATAGGGCTGCTTCGTTGTTCAGAGTTGTGCAGAGTTGCTGCAATATCCCCCACGGGAAGGCGCATGGTGCATTTACGCCCGGACAACATCTTCCATCCCGACCACTATTCTTCGGTGCGGCTCCCCAGGGAACGGGCGAGCGCACTGCCGTCGTGGTGCTACACCGACGAGAGCTGGTTCCAGCGCGAGTTGGCGCGCGCATTCCGCCCGGCCTGGCACTTCATCGACCTGGCCACTTCCCTCCCCCGGCGCGGGGACTTCCTGACCGCCTCGCTCTTCGACGAGCCGATCATCGTGCTCAGGGACGACGACGGCGGCATCCGCGCCTACCGCAACTCCTGCCGGCACCGCGGATCGCTGCTCCTGGAAGCCGAGCAGGGCAACTGCCGGGCGATCCGGTGCCCGTTCCACAGCTGGACCTACGGCCTGGACGGGACGCTCCTGATGGCGCCGGGCACGGAGGAGGAGCACGACCGCTCCCGCCTCGGCGGCCTGGGGCGCAATCTGGTGCCGGTGCCGTGCGAGACCAGGGAAGGGCTGATCTTCGTGAATTTCGCGAAGGACGGTCACGTTTCCCTCGACGCCTATCTGGGCGACTACATCAAGCAGGTCGCCGAGCCGTACCGGACCTCCCGCATGGTGTGCACCCGGCGCCAGAGCTACAGCCTGCGCACGAACTGGAAGACGTATGCCGAAGTGGAACTGGAGACGCTGCACATCAAACATGTGCACCGGAAGTCCGTCATCGAGCAGAGCGTCTCCCAGCGGGATTCGGCGGGGCAGTGGTGCTGCGTGGTCAACACCGACCAGCCCACCCCCGCCCGCTTTCCCGACGCCAGGACCACCGGATTCCCCAAGGCGCAGGGCGCATACGGTCCCGCCGCCGAGGGCACGTACTTCTCCACGGTATTTCCCGGCTCCTTCCTGGTGACCGCCCCGGACTGCATGTGGTGGGTCCGCAAGACACCGCGCGCCCCCGACCGCACCGACCTCGACATCGGCTACTGCTTCCCGCGGGAGACCACCGAGCGCGCGGACTTCGAGGAGGTGGCCCAGGGGTACTACGACCGCTGGGACCACGTGGCGGGCGAGGACAACTGGATCACCGAGGTCCAGCAGCGCGGCTTTTACGGCGGCGAGCCCGGGTGCTACACACCCGAGGAATCGGTCGTGCACGTCCTCGACAACTGGATCCTCGACCGCGTGCTGAGCCACTGACGTGCCCGCCGCGGACACACCGGGGCGTACCTCCGCCGCCGCGTACGGATACCTGCTGACCACGACGGTGCTCTTCGGCAGCGCCATGGCGAGCTCGAAGGCCGTCGTGGGGCACGTCCCGCCCCAGGTGGGCGCCGCGCTGCGGTTCGGCGCGGGAGCGGTGGTGCTGCTGCTCCTGCTGGCCGCGCTGCGGGGCAGATCCGCCCCGCTCACCCGCGGCCAGGCCCTGCGGGCCGGACTCGTCGGGCTGCTGGGGGTCTTCGCCTACAACATCTTCTTCTTCTGGGGGCTCTCGCTGGCCCCGTCCATCGACGGCAGCGTCATCGTCCCCGTACTGAGCCCGGTGATCACCGTGGCCGCGCTGCTCGCGATGCGCCGGGAGTCCGCCTCGGCCGCCCGGATCGCGGGACTGGCTCTGGGCGTCGCGGGCGCGGTGGTCTTCTTCCTCGGCATCGGCGGCGGCGGGCCGCTGAGCGGCTCACGGCTGCTGGGCGACCTCGGCCTGCTGCTGGCCGCCGCGTCCTGGGCGGCGTACAGCATCGTCTCCAAGAACATGCTCAGCGGCATGGACCCGCTGCGCGCCACCACCTGGGCCACCGCCGTCGGCGCGCTCGCACTGGTGGTCCTGGCGCTGCCGCAGGCGCCCGAGGTGGACTGGGCGGCGCTGCCGGCGAGCATGTGGGGCAATGTGCTCTACCTGGCGGTGGGGCCGACCGCCGTCGCCTACCTCTTCTACTACCGCGCGCTGCGCGAGGTCAGCGCGTCCACGGCCACGATCATCATGCTGTCCATGCCGGTGGTCGGCATCGCCTGCTCCATGGCCTTCCTCGGCGAGTCCTTCACGGCCGTGCAGATCGCGGGCTCGGTGGTGATGCTGGTGGGCTCCGCGCTGGCGGTGTTCCAGCGCCGCTCCGGGTCCGTACGGCAGGCCCCGCCACCGGCCGTACGGACCGCCGCGCGACGCAAGGACGGCGCGGGGAGTTAGAGCCTGGGCCGGAGCACCGGCTCATAGCGGAGGAGGTCAACTACAGGACGGCGCCCAGGAATTCGCGGGTGCGCTCGTGTTCCGGCTCGGTGAAGATCCGCTCGGGCGGACCCGACTCGATGACCCGGCCGGCGTCGAACATCAGCACGCTGTCGGAGATGTCCCGGGCGAAGTTCATCTCGTGGGTGACGCACAGCATGGTGATGTCCGTGGTGTGCGCGATGTCCCGCAGCAGGTCCAGCACCCCGGCCACCAGCTCCGGGTCGAGCGCCGAGGTGACCTCGTCCAGCAGCAGGACCTGCGGGCGCATCGCCAGGGCGCGGGCGATGGCGACCCGCTGCTGCTGGCCGCCGGAGAGCTGCGAGGGGTACTTGTCGAGGTGGTCCTCCAGCCCGACCAGGCCCAGCAGTTCGCGTGCCCGCTCCTCGGCCTCGTCCTTGCCGAGCCCGAGCACATGCACCGGCGCCTCGGTGATGTTGCGCAGCACCTTCATGTTGGGGAAGAGGTTGAACTGCTGGAAGACCATGCCGATGTTCTTGCGCACCTCGCGGCAGTGCTTGTCGCCCGCCGGTACGAGCCGGCCGCCGCGCTCCTCGTGCGTGAGGTAGTCCTTGCCGACCCGGATCGTGCCCTCGTCCGGCTTCAGCAGCGTCATCAGCAGCCGCAGGATCGTGGTCTTGCCCGATCCGGAGGGCCCGATGAGGGTGACGTGCTTGCCCGCGGCGACGCTGAAGTCCAGGGAGTCCAGGACGGTATGGGCGCCGAAGCGCTTGGTGACGTTCTCGAAGCGGATCAGCTCCGTGCCCTCGGCGGCCGGATGCGAAGCCCGGTCGGCGGGGCCCTCGGGGGACGTGCTCTCAGCGGACAAGACGACGCTCCAGGGTGCGCAGAAGAAGAGAAGCGGTGAACGAGATGAGGATGAAGGCGACGCCGACGACCGTGAGGGGCTCGGTCATCCGGAAGGTCTGGGCCCCGAACATCCGCCCCTCGCCGAGCATTTCCAGGACGCCGATCGTGGAGATCATGGGGGAGTCCTTCAGCATGGCGATGACGTAGTTGCCCAGGGCCGGCGTGACCCGGCGGATCGCCTGCGGCAGGATCACCGCGATCCAGGTGCGGCCGCGCGGCAGGCTCAGCGCGGTCGCCGCCTCCCACTGCCCCTTGGGCACGCCGTCGATGCCGGCCCGGTAGACCTCGGCGGTGTACGTCGAGTAGTGCAGGCCCAGGCCGATCACGCCGGTGCTCAGCCCGGACAGCGTCAGGCCCCACTCCGGCAGCACGTAAAAGAAGAAGAACAGCTGCACCAGCAGCGGGGTGTTGCGGATGAACTCGGTGACGGCGACCACCGGCCAGCGCACCACGGCGAGCGAGGAGCGCTGCGCCAGCGCCCAGACCAGCCCCAGCGCGAAGGCGATCACCGTGCCCATCGCCAGCGCCTGGAGGGTGACCAGCACCCCGTCCCAGAAGCGCGGCATGAAGTCCGCGACCGCGGACCAGTCCCACTTCATCGCGTACCTCCCCCTGCGGGCCCCTGCCCGATGCCGGCCTTGGCCCGCCGCTCCACCACGCGCATCCCGCGGGTGAGAACGAAGGCGATCACGAAGTACATGAGCAGGATGACGGTGTAGACGGGGGCGCTCTCACCGGTGGCGTTGCGCACCAGCGAGGCGCCGAACGCGCTGTCGCCCACGCCCATGATCGAGACCAGCGCGGTGCCCTTGAGCAGCTCGATCAGCAGGTTGTTGAAGGGCGGGACCATGCCGGGCCACGCCTGCGGCAGGATGATCTTGCGCAGCTGCTGGGCGGGCGTGAAACTCAGCGCGATCCCCGCCTCGCGCTGTGCGGGCGCCACCGCCTTGATGGCGCCGCGTACGACCTCCGAGCCGTACGCGCCGTAGGACAGGCCCAGCGTCAGCACCGCCGCCCACATCGGCACCAGCTGCCAGCCGAAGGCGACCGGCAGCACGAAGAAGATCCAGAACATCAGGATCAGGGCCGAGGACCCGCGGAAGATCTCGAAGTACGCGCCCGCCAGGAAGCGGACGGTGCGCAGCCGGTGGGTGCGGGCGATGCCGATGCCGAAGGCGACCACCGCGGCCAGGGCCGCGCTGTAGAAGGTGAGCTGGAGGGTGACCCACAGGCCCGTCAGCAGATAGCGCTGGAACAGCTCCATGGTCATCGGCACAGTTCCTTCGCCGTGAGATCGGTCATCTCCGTCTCGGTGAAGGCGAAGGGCCGCATCAGGCGCAGGAGTTCGCCGCTCTTCTTCATCTTGTGCAGCTCGGCGTTGAACGCGTCGCGCAGCCGGGTCTCGCCGGGGCGGAAGGCGAACGCGCCCGCGTTGTACTGCGGTTCGCCCTTGAGCGTCGGGCGGAACGGCTCGGTCATCTCCACCCGGCCGCTCCTGGACTGCCGTACCGCGATACGGGTGCCGATGCTGGTGGCGGCGAAGGCGTCCACCCGGCCCTGCTCGACGGCGAGCAGTCCGGCCAGCTGGTCGGGGTAGATCTCGATGTCCTCGCGGGGGATGCCGGCGTCCACGGCGTAGGCGATCTCGCCGTACCCGGTGCCGCTGGCCAGCCGCGCGCCGCTCTTCTTCACGTCCTCGTACGTGCGCAGCTTCTTCGGGTTGCCCTTGCGGACGATCATCGCGTCCTGCGCGGAGTACTCGGGGTCGGCGAAGAGCACCTGCGCACAGCGCTCCGGGGTGATGAACATGCCCGCGGAGATCACGTCCAGCTGCTGGGAGTTGAGGCCGGGGATGAGCGACCCGAACTCGGTGGGCACCGGCTGGACCTTCGCCACGCCCAGCCGTTTGAAGATCACCTTCGCGATCTCCGGCGCCTCGCCGGTCAGATCGCCCTGCATGTCGATGTAGCCGAAGGGCTTCTCGCCGGCGATGCCCAGCTTCACCGTGCCCTGCTCGCGCAGCCGCTCCAGCAGGCTGCCCCCGCTGAGGGCGTCCCCGGTGGGCACCCGGCTGCAGGCGCCCGCCGCCGCCACGGTGCCGAGCGCCGCTACCCCCGCGAGCAGCGTGCGGCGCCGTGGACGGGCCGTCAGCGGGCCGGAAGGCGGCGGATCCTGGGCGCCCGGCGCACCGAGGCGCCCCCGTACGGTCGTTGACGTCTTCCCCTGTGATGGAGCCATGGGCGCGCGGCTACCCTGAGCCGCGCAACCTATGCCGGTGGTTTCCAGCCCCTGATGCACCCGTACGGAGATATTCCGTACGCGCCGATTGCCCCCCTACGATCCGCACATGACCGATCGCTTCATCGAAGTCTCCCTGGACAAGCGGGGCGTCAGCTGCACCGCCCGGCTCCTCGACGACCGTGCACCGATCACCTGTGCCGCCGTGTGGGACGCGCTCCCGCTGGGCGGCGACGTCTACCACGCCAAATACGCCCGCAACGAGATCTACGCCCTACTGCCGCCGTTCGCCCCCGCCGAGCCGCCCCTGGAGAACCCGACCATCACCCCCATCCCGGGCGACCTGTGCTATTTCACCTTCTCCGAGACCCAGTTGGGCACGGCCTCCTACGGCTACGAGTCCCACGCCAAGCACCAGGGCCGCGCCACCGTCGTGGACCTCGCGCTCTTCTACGAGCGCAACAACCTCCTGATCAACGGTGACGCGGGCTGGGTGCCGGGCATCGTGTGGGGCACGGTCGTGGACGGCCTGGAGCGGATGGCGGAGGCCTGCCAGGACCTGTGGCGGGCCGGAGCGCTGGGGGAGAGCCTCAACTTCCGCCGGGCGTAGCCGGTTCGGGGACGGCGGCGGCGCCCGCCTCGTACAGGGCGTGTGCGGCGCGCAGCACCAGCGCGTCGGCGTGCCGGGCGCCGACCAGCTGTACCCCGATGGGCAGCCCGTCGCCGTCCACGCCGCAGGGCACGGTGGCGGCGGGCTGCTGGGTCATGTTGAAGGGGTAGGTGAACGGCGTCCAGCCCGTCCAGCGGGTGTGCCCCGAGCCGCCCGGCACCTCGGCGCCCGCCTCGAAGGCCGTGATCGGCTCGGTCGGCGTCAGCAGCAGGTCGTAGGTGCCGTGGAAGCGCCCCATCGCCGCGCCGAGCGCCGCCCGCACGTCCACCGCCGCCAGATAGTCCAACGCGCTGTAGCGGGCGCCCTGTTCGCAGATCTCGCGCAGCCCCGGGTCCAGCAGCGCCCGGCCCTCCTCGCTCAGGGGCTGCACCACCCGCGCCGCCCCGCTGAACCACAGGGTGTGGAAGGCCTCCACCGGGTCGGCGACGGGCGGGTCGCTCTCCTCGACGTGCGCGCCCAGGCCGGCGAGGCGCTCCGCCACGGCGCGTACCGCCGCCGCGACCGCCGGCCGCACGGGCACGTCCCAGCCCAGCGAGGGGCTGTAGGCCACCCTCAGCCCGGACACCGGCCCGGCCAGGGCCTGTTGGCAGGTGCCGGGCGCCAGCGGCCCCAGCTGGGACCAGTCGCGCCAGTCCGCCCCGGTGATCACATCCATCAGCAGGGCGGCGTCCGCCGCGTCCCGGGTCATCGGCCCCACGTGCGCCAGCGTCCCGAACGGGCTGGAGGGGTACAGCGGCACCCGCCCGTACGTCGGCTTCAGCCCGAAGATCCCGCAGAAGGACGCCGGGATACGCACCGAGCCGCCGCCGTCCGTGCCCAGGCTCAGCGGCCCGGCGCCCAGCGCCACCGCCGCCGCGCTGCCGCCGCTGGAGCCGCCCGCGGTGCGCGAGGGGTCGTGCGGATTGCCCGTCACGCCGTGCAGCGGGCTGTCGGTGACGCCCTTCCAGCCGAACTCCGGCGTGGTCGTCTTGCCCACGAACACCGCGCCGTGCTCGCGCAGCCGCGCCACCGAGGGCGCGTCCTCGGCCCAGGACGAGCTCTGTGCGGGGATGGTCCTGGAGCCGCGCAGCGTCGGCAGGCCCCGGGTCAGCAGCAGGTCCTTGACGGTCACCGGCACCCCGTCCAGCAGCCCGGCGGGGCGGCCCGCGCGCCAGCGCTCCTCGGACTCCTTGGCGGCGTTCAGCGCCAGCTCCCCGTCGATCCGGGTGAAGGCGTTCACCAGGCGCTGTGCCGCCTCGGCCCGCTCCAGTACGGCCTCGGTCACCTCCACGGGGGAGAACTCGCCCGCCGCGTATCCGGCGGTCAGCCGCCGGGCGGTGAGCTGGTCGAGGCGTGCTGCCCCGCTCTGCTGGGTCATCGGTCCCTCCACACTTCACGGGCCCGCCGCGGCCCGGAGCAGCGGCGGACGGCGGACACCGGCTCTCACCCCACCGGTACGTACCCCAGCCGCTTGTCGACCACGTTGACCAGGGGCTCCCCGGCCGTCCAGCGGTCGAAGTTGTCCACGAACTGGGCGGCCAGCGCATCGCGCCAGCCCACCGTGTCACCGCTCATGTGCGGCGAGACGATCAGATGCGGCACGTCCCACAACGGGCTCTCGGCGCCGAGCGGTTCGCGCTCGAAGACGTCCAGCGCCGCCGCGGCGATCCGCCACTCCCGCAGCGCCGCGACCAGGTCCTCCTCGACCACCAGCGGCCCGCGCCCGACGTTGATGAAGCGGGCCGCGGACGGCATACGGTCGAACGCCGCGCGCCCGAACATGCCCCGGGTCTCCTCGGTCAGCGGGGCCGCGCACACCACCCAGTCCGCCTGCCCCAGCAGGCCGTCGAGCGCCCCGATGCCGTGGACCGAGCCGAATTCGGGGTCCTCGGCCCGCGCGCCGCGCCCCACCAGCTCCACGCGTACCCCCAGCGCCGCCAGGGTGCGGCCGATCGCCCGCCCGATGGGCCCGGAGCCCACCACGACCGCGCGCGTCCCGGCCAGCCGCAGCGTCTCGCGGTGCTGCCAGCGCCGCTGCCGCTGCAGCTCCCAACTCCCGTAGAAATCCTTGGCCATGGCGAGGACGAGACCGGCGACGTACTCCGCGATGGGCTGCTCGAAGACGCCGCGCGCGTTGGTCACCAGCGTCTCGTCCGCGATCAGCTCGGGGCACAGCAGCCGGTCCACGCCCGCGCTGGCCGTGTGCACCCACGCGGGCCGCGGCCCGCCGCAGGGCCAGGCGCCGCGCACCGCGTCGGAGGTGAAGTCCCACACCAACAGCGCGTCGGCATCGGGAAGTTGAGCGGCCAGGGTCTTGTCGTCGGCGAAGACCACCCGCGCGCGGCCGGAGAGCGCGTCGAGCTTGGGGGTGGGTTCGCGGCCGAGGACGAGGAGGGTCGGGAGAGAGGAAACGGTGCTTTCGGACATTGGCCAGAAACCGTTCTGAAACGAGAGCCCGGTTAGCTGAAACAGGGCGCCGACAGATGCCTGAGATGCGAGGATTGACCACGCTAAGAAGTCGTAACTACCGTGTCAACAACGGCTCTGTCCCGACGTCCCGGCCACTGCCGGCAGCTGAAAAATCACGGGCCGATGGCCTGCCCTCTCGTCCCTCCGTTTCTTCTTGGGGCCAGCATGGACGTCTCTTTTCTGGGGGGCCCGCAGCCGCAGCGCGGCGTGGGGGTCGTAGCGCCCTTCGACTTCGCACTCGACCGGGAGCTGTGGCGCTGGGTCCCCGGCGAGGTCTCCCTCCACCTCACCCGCACCCCCTTCGTACCCGTCGAGGTCAGCCTCGACCTGGCCCGCCTGGTCAGCGAGCACGAGACGCTGCGCGAGGCGGTCCGCGCGCTGTGCGCGATCTCCCCGCAGGTCGTCTCCTACGCCTGCACCTCGGGCAGTTTCGTCGGCGGCCTGGCGGGCGAGCGCGCCATGTGCGCCGCCATGACCCAGGCCGGCGAGCTGCCCTCGCTGACCACCTCGGGGGCGCTGCTGCAGGCGCTGGGCGAGATCGGCGCGCGGCGCATCGCGGTGGTCACCCCGTACACCAAATCGGTCACCGACTCCCTGGAGGACTACCTCGCCGAGGCGGGCATCACGGTCACAGGCCGCGCCTACCTCGGCCTGACCAGCCACATCTGGAAGGTCCCCTACCGCGATGTGGTCGACATGGCCCGCCAGGCGGTGATCGGCGCGGCCGACGCGCTCTTCATCAGCTGTACGAACCTGCCGACCTACGACGTCATCCCGCAGCTGGAGGCCGAGCTGCGGATGCCGGTCCTGTCGGCCAACCAGGTCACGATGTGGGCGGCGCTGCGCGCCATCGGCGCCCAGGCGGTCGGCCCGTACCAGGCACTGCTGGACCCGGTGGCCAGACGCGGACCGGCCGCGATGTCCGCCGCCCCCGACGGCGGGCAGCCCGCCGCCCCCGAGGCGGCCTTCGCGGGCCCGCCCGCGCCGCCGCCGGAGGCCGACCAGGCCGAGGGCGCGGATTCCCCGCCCTTTCTCCCGGACGACCCGGGCCCCCTGCCGCCCGGCTAGATGTGCAGTTGACACCCCCCGACTCAGAGGAGATGCGCATGGCAACGGTCGGCTTCCTCTACCCCGGCCACTCCGCGGAGGACGACTACCCCCGCCTGGCCTCCCTGCTGGGCGAGGAGATCCGCTTCCCGCTGGTCCACACCGACATCGGCGAGGACGCCCACCGGGTGGACGCCCTGCTGGAGATGGGCTCCGCGCGCCGCCTGGCCGCCGGCGTCGGCGACCTGGTGGCCCAGGGGGCCGAGGCGGTGATGTGGGCCTGTACGAGCGCCAGCTTCGTCTTCGGCTGGGACGGCGCCCACGCCCAGGTCCGCGAGCTGTCGATCACCGCTGGGCTGCCCGCCTCCAGCACCTCCTTCGCCTTCGCGCACGCCGTCCGCGCGCTGGGCGCCGAGCGGGTGGCCATCGCCGCCACCTACCCCGGCGACGTCGCCGAGCACTTCCGCGGCTTCTTGAAGTCGGCGGGCATCGAGGTGGTCGCCACCCGCGGCAGCGGGATCATCACCGCCGCAGAGGTGGGCACCTGGGGCCTGGAAGAGGTCCTGCACCTGGCGCGTACGGGCGACCATCCCGACGCCGAGGCGGTGCTGCTCCCCGACACCGCCCTGCACACCGCGGCCCACCTGCCCGCCCTGGAGGCGGAGCTGCACAAGCCGGTGCTCACCGCCAACCAGGTCACCGTCTGGGAGGGCCTGCGGCTGCTGGAGCGCGAGGTGCGCTGCCCGGCACTGGGCACCCTCTTCGCCCGTCCGGGCACGGGCAGCGGGTCGGCCCCGCCGGAGCGCGAGCTGCGGTACGGGCCCATGGGGTGACCCCGGCCGGAAGGAGCCGGCGGCGCGGGAATAAACGGAGCGCTACTCCGGTTACCTGGGGCGACGACCCGCGACCAAGGAGGACCCGCACCGTGAGCGGCGACCGTGACGAGACCCTGGGCCACGACGAGATCCGGGGCCGTGCCCTGGGCACGGCCCCCGTCCCCCTGTCCGTACTCGACCTGGTGACGGTCGGCGCCGGGCGCACCGCGTCCGACGCCCTGCGCACCTCCGTCGACATCGCCCGTACGGCCGAGCGGCGCGGCTTCCACCGCTACTGGGTCGCCGAGCACCACTCCATGCCGGGCGTCGCCTCCTCCTCCCCGGCGGTGCTGCTGGCCCACCTCGCCGCGCACACCGCCACCATCCGGCTCGGCTCCGGCGGCGTCATGCTGCCCAACCACGCGCCGCTGGTGATCGCCGAGCAGTTCGGGACCCTGGAGGCGATGGCGCCGGGCCGCGTCGACCTGGGCCTGGGCCGGGCTCCCGGCACCGACGGCGCCACCGCCGCGGCGCTGCGCCGCACCGAGCGCCTGCACGAGGGGGCAGACGATTTCCCCCAGCAGCTGGCCGAGCTGATCCGCTTCCTGGACGACGACTTCCCCGACGGCCACCCCTACTCCCGTATCCACGCTGTCCCGGGCCCCGTCCAGGCCACCTCACCGGGCGGCGTCCAGTCCGCCCACCGCCCGCCCGTCTGGCTGCTGGGCTCCTCCGGCTTCAGCGCCCAGCTGGCGGGCCGGCTCGGCCTCCCCTTCGCCTTCGCCCACCACTTCTCCGCGGCCAACACCGTCCCGGCGCTGGACCTGTACCGCCGGCACTTCCGCCCCTCCGCGGTCCTGGACGCGCCCTACGCCCTGATCGGCGTCTCCGCGCTGGCCACCGCCACCGAGGCCGAGGCCCGCCGCGAGGTGATGACCGGCGCGCTGTCCATGCTGCGGCTGCGCACCGGCCGCCCCGGCCTGATCCCCACCCCCGAGGAGGCCGAGGCCTACGAGTTCGGCGCCGCGGAGCGGGACTTCGTGGACAGCTGGCTGAGCAATGTCATCCACGGCACCCCCGACGCCGTACGCGAGGGCCTGAACGCCCTGGCCAAGCGCACCGGCGCCGACGAGCTCATGATCACCGCCAACGCCCACGGCGGCGACGCCCGCCTGCGCTCCTACGACCTGATAGCGGACGCCTACGACCTGCCGGTGGCCTGACGGCGGTGACCCCGGCACCTGCGCGGCGCCGGGGTCGCGCCCCTTCAGGGGCGCGGGGCCGTGTCGATCTGCGGCTCTGCCGCGTGGGCGCGGTCGGCCCCCACCGGCCCGCAGCCGCAGCGCCTTCGGAAGCCTCTGTCCGCCCCAGCGACGCGGCGGACAGAGCCGCACTGCCCTCAGGAGGCTTTCGGCCGCCCGCCGGCCCGCAGCAGCGCCGACACCTGATCCGGCGGTACGGGCCGGGAGTACAGCCAGCCCTGGCCCGTGTCGCAGCCGATGCGCCGCAGCCGCTCGGCCTGCTCCGCGCTCTCCACGCACTCCGCCGTGACGGTCAGCCCGAGCCGGTGCGCCAGCGCCACCAGGGCCTCCACGATCGTCTCGTCCGCGGGGTTGGGGTGCTCCTGCGCGCGGAAGCCGCGTACGAAGGAGCCGTCCAGCTTCAGGACGGAGACCGGCAGCCGGCTGAGGTAGGCCAGGTTGGAGTAGCCGGTGCCGAAGTCGTCGATCGCGATGCGTACGCCCATGTCGCTCAGCGCCTGAAGGGCCTGGAGCGGGCGGCCCGCCGAGCCCATGACCGCGGACTCCGTCAGCTCCAGCTGGAGCAGCTCGGGCGGCAGCCCGGTCTCGGCCAGGATGCCCGCCACGTCCGCGACCAGGTCGGAGTCCCAGACCTGGCGTACGGCCACGTTCACGCTCACGAACAGCGGCTCCTCGGCGGGCCTGGCCAGCTGCCAGGCGCGCGCCTGGTGGCAGGCCCGCTCCAGGACCCAGCGCCCCAGCTCGACGATGGCGCCGTTCTCCTCGGCCAGTCCGATGAACCGATTCGGCGACAGTGTTCCGAATTGCGGGTGCCGCCAGCGCACCAGCGCCTCCACGCCGTGCGCCCGCCCGTCGCCCAGGTCCACCAGCGGCTGGTACTCCAGCGTGAACTCGCCGCGCTCCACGGCGGGGCGCAGGGTGCTGGACAGGGCCTGGCGGGTCATCCGGTGCGCGTTGCGCTCGGGGTCGAAGAGCGTCCAGCGGGCCTTGCCGTCCTCCTTGGCCCAGTACAGCGTGGTGTCGGCGGCCTGCATCAGCCCGGTGGCGGTGGTCCCGGCCGCGGCCCGCTCCACCACGCCGATGCTCGCCGACACCGACAGCCGCTGCCCGGCCAGGTCGAACGGCCGCTGGAGGGTGTCCAGTACGGCCTGCGCCAGCTCGGAGAGCTGCTCGGTGCCGGTGGAGTCCTCCACCAGCAGCGCGAACTCGTCGCCGCCCAGGCGCGCCACCAGATGCCCGGCCCGGCCCAGGTGCCCGCCGCGCTCGGTCATCCGCTCCGCGCAGCGGGTCAGCCGCTGGGCCACCGCGCTCAGCAGCCGGTCGCCGATGCGGTGGCCGAGGGTGTCGTTGACGGCCTTGAAGCCGTCCAGGTCCAGGTAGCACAGGCCGATCCGGCCCGTACCGCCCTGCTCGTACGCGGCGGCCTCCAGGGTGCACGAGAGCCGCTCGAAGAACAGCGAGCGGTTGGGCAGCCGGGTCACCGGGTCGTGCATCTGCAGATGGCGCAGTCTCGCCAGTAGATCGTGCCGGTCGCTGACATCCGCGACGGAGAGCAGAACGCGTTCCTCACCGGCCAGGGGCTCGACGGTCACCTCGACCCACACCGAGTGGCCCGCGGGGTGCTTGAGGCGGCGGGTGCAGCGCAGCCGGTCGCTGCGTCCGCACAGCACCTCGCGGTAGGCGGTCCAGATGCGCGGGTCCGCGCCGAGGTCGGTCAGGTCGGCCGCGGTGGCGGCGACCAGCTCCTCGGGCTCGGTGCCGACCAGCTCGCCGAAGGCGGAGTTGGCGGCGAGGACCAGGCCGTCGCGGTTCAGGATCGCCATGGGCAGGCGGGCGGCCCCGAACCCGCGGCGATAGTCGCCGGGGGCGGCCGCCGAACCGTCGGGGGAGTCGGTGGAGGCGGCGGCGCAGGCTGCCGGTCCGCCGTTCGCACCGCCGGACCCTTTGGTCGCCTCGTTACGTTCTGTCACCGCGGAAAGCGTTGCTCCGGGCGCGCGGCCCGTGCCGTCGGGGTATCCGCTCACTGCTCGCTCCCGCTTGGCGCTTGTCTCGTGATGAAGGGGGAATTCGCGCTGGAAAGTGTGGCGATCATAGAGGCTGGCGCGACGGCCGATCCAGCGACGCAGCCGTGATCATCGGCACCTGTGACGGAAGATGGGCCTTTTTTGCGCGGCTGAGTTCATGTCCATGGCACCTATGACCGGTTGTGACGTTGCGTAACGGCCGAGGGCAGGGAATCGGTCACTCATCCGGCCCCCCGGAACAGGACGAACAACTGCATATCGACGGAGGCTGAGTGGGGTGTTCCGATTCGGTCACGGGAGGTCGATGTGGTGCGCGTCCAGACACCCGAGGGGGTGGACCGCCGTCGTTTGCGCCGGGGCGCCGCCCTCGCCACCTCTCTTGGTGCGCTGATCGCCACCTCGATCGTCGCCGGTCCCGTCAGGGCCTCCGAGGCCTCGCACGCCTGTGCCCTGACCCGTACGAGCGCCCACCACTCCGAGGGCCTGGACTCCTGGAACACCGCCTATCCCCGGCCGGTACGCGCCCTCGACGCGGTGATGATCTTCCTGTCCTTCCCGGACTCCGACCCCATGGCCGCCCCGGGGGACCTGGCCGCCGACTACTTCCCGGCCACCTCCCGCTTCTTCGACCGCGCCTCCTACGGGAAGTTCACCCTGCGCCCGCACATCGAGAAGCGCTGGGTGGCCATGCCGCAGGACTCGGCGGACTACGCGATACAGCGCGACTGGGAGGCCGGCCGGCGCACCGCCTACCTCAAGGACGCGGTCGCCGCCGCCGACCCCACGGTCGACTTCAGCCGCTACGACATCGTCTACTTCGTCGCCGACCCGGACGCCCCCGGCGTCGACTCCGACGCCACCAAGGTCGTCAACCTCGACCGCCCGCTGCGCGCCGACGGCACCGCCCTGCGCCGCTTCGTGACGGTCTTCGAGCAGACCCCGCCGGACCGCAACGTCCTCGCCCACGAGACCGGCCACGTCTTCGACCTGCCCGACCTCTACAGCCGTCCGGTCGACGGCAAGGGCGACTGGGACACCTATGTGGGGGACTGGGACCTCATGGGCAGCCAGTTCGGGCTGGCCCCCGACCCCTTCGCCTGGCACAAATGGAAGCTCGGCTGGCTCAACGGCGGCCAGGTGGAGTGCGCCGCGCCGGCCCGCACCGGGATGCACACCCTGCGCCCGCTGTCCGCCCCGATGGAGCCCGGCGACGAGCGGCGGGCCCGGCTGCTGGTGGTGCGTACGGGCCCCAGCAGCGTGCTCGCCATCGAGGCGCGCGGGGCGCGGGGCAACGACACGTGGATGTGCGCCGAGGGCGTGCTGGTCTACCGGGTGCGCAGCGAGACGGCCTCCGGCGGCGGGCCCGTACAGGTGCTGGACGGGCACCCGGACACCGAGGCCTGCCCGGCCACCTCGGTCTACCCGGCGCTCGCGGACGCGCCGCTGGGTGTGGGGGAGAGCCTGGACGTCGCCGAGGACGGCGTACGGATCCAGGTGAGCGGGCGCACGGCGAGCGGCGACTGGAACGTCAAGGTCGTCCGCGGCTGAGCTGCGAGAGGTGCGCGGATACCGCGCGGATACCGCGCGGATACGCCGAAGGCCCCCACCGAGGTGGGGGCCTTCGACCGTCTGTGCGCCGCCAGGGACTCGAACCCCGGACCCGCTGATTAAGAGTCAGCTGCTCTAACCAACTGAGCTAGCGGCGCCT
>NZ_JBSIBZ010000107.1:0-29188 GCF_058245575.1 Streptomyces sp. UF-297
CTGCCCGCGGGCGGCGGCGCCCCCGCGCTGCGCCCGGTGGACGCCGCGGCCGCCGTCCTCGCGCTGCCCGTGCCCCGGGTGGACCCGGCCGACCCCAACGCCGGTCTCCTGGCGGGCCTGCTGGCCGCCGCGCCCGCCGAACTCCTCACCGCGCTGCGCTCGGCCCCCACCCCTTCCGTGGAGACCCGGCTCGGCGAGCTGCGCGCCCATCTGGAGATGGGGCACAGCGATGCCGCGCTGAAGGTGCTGAGCGATCCGCAGGCCCCCGGCGGCGCGGAAGCGGAATGGGAGGGGGAGTGGGCGGGGGACTGGCGGGTGGTCTGGTATCGCGGCCTGACCGCCCTGACGAGCGGCGACAAGGAGACGGCCGCGCTGTCCTTCGACGCGGTCTACGACGCCTTTCCCGGCGAGGCGGCGCCGAAGCTGGCACTGGGCGTCTGCGCCGAAATGCTGGGCCAGTTGGACAACGCCGCCGAGTACTACCGCCTGGTGTGGACGTGCGACCACAGCTATGTCAGCGCCGCCTTCGGGCTGGCCAGGGTCCGGCTGGCGACGGGCGAGCGGGCGGGCGCCGTGCGCGCGCTGGAGTCCGTACCGGAATCCTCCATCCACTACACCGCGGCCCGTATCGCGGCGGTGCGGGCCCGGCTGCGGCAGCGCCCGGCGAGCGACCCGCTGCTGGAGGATCTGCGGGCCGCCGCCGGGCAGGTGGAGCGGCTGGCGGAGTTCGGACTGGACGACCGGCGGCGCGAGGAGCTGGCCACCGAGGTTCTGGGCTGCGCCCTGGACTGGGTACTCTCCGGGGGCCAAGGCGCCGCCCAGCGGCCCGGCGACCTCGTCCTGCTCGGCAGCGAACTGGACGAGCGCGGCCTGCGCTTCGGCCTGGAGCGGTCCCTGCGACTGCTGGCACGGCTCGCGCAGGGCGGCGAGGAGAGGATCGAACTGGTGGAGCGGGCCAACCGCTTCCGCCCCAGGACGTGGGTGTGACATGGGTGTGACTGGGCCGTCCCGGTGCCCGGGCTGCGGTGAACCGCTAGAGGCGGGGGACAACTTCTGCGGGGGGTGCGGCAGGGACGTCGCCGCGGCCGCCGCTCCTTTGCAGGCCGAGCGGCCGACGATCCCGCTGGGGGGCGCCCCCCGTCCCCCGGCCCCGGCCCCGCCGCCCCCGCCCGCGTACGCACCGGTGCCTCCCCCGCCCCCGTACGCCCCGCCGCCCCCGCCGCCGGACCCGCAGACCCGCATACCCGACGAGCAGCTGACGGGCGCCGCGGGCGCGGCGCGGCAGCCGGCGCCCGACCCGCGGGTGGCCGGGTACGACCTGACGGCCGACGCCGCCGGTTCCTTCGAGCAGCACCACACCCCCGCGCAGGGCACCAGGGCCTGTGCGGCCTGCCGCGCGGGCATCATCGACAAGGACGGCTACTGCGAAATGTGCGGGCATGCGCAGCCCAGGGAACGCGACCACATGGAACGCGAGTTGGAGGGCGTCTCGGCGGTCAGCGACCGCGGGCTGCGCCACCACCGCAACGAGGACTCCTTCGCGGTGTCCGCCACGGCCCTGCCCGACGGCTCCCCCGCGGTGATCGCGGTGGTCTGCGACGGCGTCTCCTCGGCCACCCGCCCCGACGACGCCTCCGCCGCGGCGGCCCGGTGCGCCAACGAGGCACTGCTGGCGGCGCTGCCGCGCGGGCAGCATCCGCAGCAGGCCATGCACGACGCGATCATCGCGGCGGCCAAAGCGGTCAACGCGCTGGCCGCCGAGGCCGACCAGCCCCAGGAGCACGACCCCTACCGCCAGCAGAACGCCCCGGCCTGCACGATCGTGGCCGCGGTGGTCGGCGGCGGGCTGCTGACCGTCGGCTGGGTCGGCGACAGCCGCGCCTACTGGGTGCCCGACGACCGCGGCGCCCCGCCCGCCCGGCTCACCGAGGACGACTCCTGGGCCGCGCAGATGGTCGCCAACCACCTGATGTCGGAGCAGGAGGCGTACGCGGACGAGCGCGCGCACGCCATCACGGGCTGGCTGGGCGCGGACGCCTACGAACTCCAGCCGCACACCGCTTCCTTCAAACCGGACGGACCGGGTGTAGTGGTGGTGTGCACGGACGGGCTGTGGAACTACGCCGAGTCGGCCGGGCAGCTGGCCGCCGTACTCCCGCCCGACGCGCACGCCCGGCCGCTGCACGGCGCGCGGACGCTGCTCGCCCACGCGCTCGGCGGCGGGGGCCACGACAACGTAACAGTGGCGGTGGTGCCGTTCCCGGCACCCTCAGGAGGGGCAGGATCGGCCTGACCGGGTGAAAACCGGCCGCAACGGTACACGGAGCAGGGCGCCGGCCGGGCCGGCGGCGCCGACGGGGGGACGGCTTCGGGGGCTTTCGCCCGATGGCTCCGGGGACTTCCACCCGCCCTCGAGCCTGTGTCTGCACCCCGGCCGGATCAGCGTGCGTGCCAGGCGACGCGCGCCCGGCCGGGGTGCAGACACAGGCTCATTCGTCCATGAGCCGGTACGGAGTCTCAAGGAGCGGACCACATGGCCAACTTCTCCAAGTCGAATGTGCCGCGGTTCTCCGCAGAGGTGTACCAGAACGAGTTCCTCCCCGAGGGCGGGCGCGAGGTGAACGCCATCGTGACCGTCACCGCCACCGGCGGCGGCACGTCCGGCGGCATACCGCTGTTCGCCGCCACCTCGCCGGGCTCCGTGGACCGGGCCGCGGCGGCCGCCGTGGTGATCATGGTCGACTGCTCGGGTTCCATGGACTATCCGCCGACCAAGATGCGCGGCGCGCGCGAGGCCACCGCCGCCGCGATCGACACCCTGCGCGACGGCGTCGCCTTCGCGGTCGTGGCCGGTACGCACCAGGCCGCCGAGGTCTACCCGGGCGAGGGCAGGCTGGCCGTGGCCGACGCCACCACCCGCGGCCAGGCCAAACAGGCGCTGCGCCGGCTCAGCGCGGGCGGCGGCACCGCGATCGGCACCTGGCTGCGGCTGGCCGACAGCCTGCTGAACTCCACCGACGCCGCCATCCGGCACGGCATCCTGCTCACCGACGGGCGCAACGAGCACGAGCGCCCCGAGGACCTCAAGGCCACCCTGGACGCCTGTGCCGGGCGCTTCACCTGTGACGCCCGCGGGGTGGGCACCGACTGGGAGGTCAAGGAGGTCACCTCCATCGCCTCGGCGCTGCTGGGCTCGGCCGACATCATCGCGCACCCCGCGCAGCTGTCCGCCGACTTCACGCGCATGATGGAGAGCGCGATGGGCAAGGAAGTGGCGGATGTCACGCTGCGGCTGTGGACCCCGCAGGGCGCCGAGATCCAGTTCGTCAAGCAAGTCGCGCCCACCGTCGAGGACTTGACCGAGCGCCGCACCGAGTCCGGGCCGCGCTCGGGCGACTACCCGACCGGTTCGTGGGGGGACGAGTCCCGCGACTACCACGTCTGCGTACGGGTCCCGGACGCGGGCGTGGGCCGGGAAATGCTGGCGGCGCGCGTCTCGCTGGTCCTGCCCGCGCCCGACGGGGGCCCCGCGCGCACGCTCTCGCAAGGGCTCGTACGGGCCGTGTGGACCGACGACATGGCCGCCTCGACGTCCATCAACCCTCAGGTCGCGCACTACACAGGACAGGCCGAACTGGCACAAGCCATCCAACAAGGTCTGGATGCCCGCAAGTCGGGCGATTGGGACGGCGCTACGGCCAAGCTGGGCCGCGCGGTTCAGCTGGCGAACGTCTCCGGGAACGAGGACACTGCGAAACTCCTTGCGAAGGTGGTGGACGTCGTCGACGCGGCGACGGGTACTGTGCGACTGAAGGCGAAGGTCACCGAGGCGGACGAGATGACACTCGAAACGCGCTCGACGAAGACGGTTCGCGTCAAGAAGCAGCACCGAGATCCACGGCAATAACAGCAGCAACAGCAGTACGAGAAGCAGTCAGCACGACGTGCGCCGGGAGCGGCGCACCACCGAGATGTAAACGGTACGGAGGGGGAAGAACCGACATGCCGACCTGCCCGAACGGTCACCAGTCGGTGGCCGAAGACTGGTGCGAGGTGTGCGGCCACCGGATGGCAGGCGCTGTCCCCCCGCCGCCGTCACTGCCCGCCGGGTTCCTGAACGGGCCCGGCTCCGGCGAGCCCGCGGGGCCGCCCACGCCGCCGCCCCCGCCGGGGCCCGGTCCGCAGGGCGGTCCGCAGCCTGCGGGCGGTCCCGGCCAGCAGGGCGGTCCCGGCCAGCAGGGCGGCTATGGCTTCCCGCCGCCCGCCCCGGCCCCCGGCCCCGGTCCCGAGCAGTCCGCGCCGCCGGCCCAGCCCGGCCCGCCGACCCCGCCGCCGCCCGGCGCACCCGTGCAGCCCGGCCCGCCGCCCGGCCAGTCCTTCCCCGGACAGCCCGGCCCGCCGCCTGCGCCCTTCCCGCCCGCACAGCCGGGCCCGCAGCCGGGCCCGCAGTCCGGCGGCGAGCCGTGCCCGCAGTGCGGTACGCCCCGTGAGGCCACCGCGCCGTTCTGCGAGGAGTGCCGCTACAACTTCCTCACCCACTCCGCGACGTCCTTCGCCCCGCCGCCGCCCGCGCCTCAGGGCAGCCAGGGCGGTGGCTACGGCTTCCCGCCGCCGCAGCAGGCCCAGCCGCCCCGGCCGCCGCAGGGGTACGACTACCCGGGCTCCAGCCCCTCCCAGGTCAACCGGCCCGCCGAGCCGCTCGCCCCCGAGCAGCCCGGCCCGCCCGCGCCGCCCGCTCAGCCGGGCCCCGGCGGTCCGCAGAGCTTCGGCGGCCCGCAGGGCCCCGGCACTCACCCCGGCCCGCCGCCCCCGCCGCAGAACACCAACGGCAACGGCACCAACGGCAGCAACGGCGACGACTGGATGCTGACCCCGCCCGGCGCACCGGCGCCGCCCGCGGCCCCCGCGCCGCCCGGCCCCGGCCCGCAGGGCGGCCCGTACGAGCCCCAGCAGTCCGACCCCTTCCCGCCGCAGCAGCCGCAGCAGCAGCCGCAGCCACAGCCGCAGCAGGGCGACGCCTTCCAGCAGCCCGCCCCGCCCCGGCCGGACGCCTTCCAGCCACCGCCGCCCGCCCCGTACGAGCCCCAGCAGCCGCCGCACCAGCAGCAGCCGCCCGCTCCGTACGAGCCTCAGCAGCCCCCGGCGCCCCAGCAGCCGGAGCAGCCGTGGGGCGTCCCCGGCCACGGCCAGAACGGCCAGAACCAGGGCCCCGGCGCCATGCCGGGCGCCCCCGCGGCGGTGCCGGTCGTCGGTGCGGGCTGGGTGGTGGCCATAGCCCCGGACCGCGAGTACTTCATGGCGATGATGGGCCGCAGCGGGCCCGAGGCGGCCGGGCTGAACCTGCCCGCCTACTCCCCCGAGCAGCAGCTGCCGCTGGCCGGCAACCAGATCAGCATCGGACGGCGCCGGCACAGCACCGGCGAGGCCCCGGACATCGACCTGGGCCGCCCGCCGGAGGACCCCGGCGTCTCGCACCAGCACGCCCTGCTGGTGCAGCAGCCCGACGGCAGCTGGGCGGTGGTGGACCAGAACTCCACCAACGGCACCACGATCAACCTCGCCGAGGACCCGATCCAGCCGTTCGTGCCGCACCCGCTCCACGAGGGCGACCGCGTCCACGTCGGCGCCTGGACCACCCTCACCGTCCGCCGCGGCTGACCGGCCGCGCCGCGCGTGGCGGCCGGCCCGGATCCTCAGGTCAGCCGCCACGCGTAGGGCCCGTCGGGGCTGTCCAGCCACGCCCACTGGCGGTCCCCCTGGACCGTCACCCCGAAGCGCTCGCGCCCCGGGCGCCGCTCGTGGCGCCACAGCTCGTACGCCTCGTGGGGGTCCAGGCTGTCCGCGGTCAGGGTCAGCAGGAAGCGGAACAGTTCGCTGCGTACGGCGTCGCGGGGCAGCCCCCTCAAGGCACCGTCCGCGCCGTCGTCCTCGTCGGCCGCCGGGTCCGGGGCACCGCCGCCGCGGCCCGGGGAGCGCAGCGGGACGAAGTAGGCCGGGGTTCGCAGGAAGCGCCCCTCGGCGCCGGCCGCCGCCGCGTCCCGTACCCGCAGCGCGATCAGGCCGGTGGCCAGCGGCGCCAGGATCAGCGCCCCGGCCCGGCACTGCTCGACCCACGCCCGCGGTACGGACGGCAGCGCGCAGGTGGCGATGACCCGGTCGTACGGGGCCCCCTCGGGGTGGCCCAGGGCGCCGTCCCCCGTGATCACCGCCGGCCGGCGGCCCGCCGCCGCCAGGTGTGCGCGGGCCGCGCTGGTGATGTCCTCGTCCAGGTCGACGGTGGTGACCGCGCCGTCCCCCAGCCGGTGCGCGAGCAGCGCCGCGTTGTAGCCGGTGCCCGCCCCGATCTCCAGGACGCGGCAGCCGTCGGTGACCTCCAGCGCGTCGAGCATCATCGCCATCAAGGAGGGCTGGCTGCTGGAGGAGACCAGCCGCCCGTCCCGTACGTGGGTGGCCAGCGGCCCGTCCGCGTAGGCGCCCTCCAGCCAGCGTGCCCGGCGCCGCGGATCGCGGTCGGTGCACGAGAGGCGTTCGTAGCCCCCGAGCGCGCCCACGTAGTAGCAGGGCACGAACAGATGCCGGGGCACCTGCTCGAACGCCGCCCGCCAGCGCGGATCCGCCAGCCCGCCGCTCGCCGCGATGAGCCGGACCAGCCCGGCCCGCGCCGCCGCGGCCCGCACGGCATCCGGATCGGCGCCGGCATCGTTCCCATCGGCCTGGTCCGGCTTCTCGGTTCCCGCCATATCTCCACTGTCCTACGTCTCAGGTCCTCGGCCGAGCCGTCTGACACCATGGAGAGGTGAACAAGATTCCGCGCGGCACAGTTCAGGAGCAGACCTTCTACGAGCAGGTCGGCGGCGAGGAGACCTTCCGGCGGCTGGTGCGCCGCTTCTACCAGGGCGTCGCCGAGGACCCGCTGCTGCGGCCGATGTACCCGGAAGAGGATCTGGGCCCGGCCGAGGAGCGCCTGGTGCTCTTCCTGATGCAGTACTGGGGCGGCCCGCGCACCTACAGCGACAACCGCGGTCACCCGCGGCTGCGGATGCGGCACGCTCCGTTCACCGTGGACCGCGCGGCCCATGACGCCTGGCTGAAGCACATGCGGGACGCCGTGGACAGTCTGGAGCTCGCGCCCGAGCACGAGAGCCAGCTGTGGAACTACCTCACCTACGCCGCCGCCTCGATGGTCAACTCCGCGGACTGACCGGGCAGTAGCGGCGAACGGCCGGACGGCACCGCCCGGATTCCGCCGTCACCGGACTGTCCCAAACTCCTCCTCGACACGCCACGCGCCGCGCAGCAGGGTTGGCGCCGATGGCAACGAGCCCACCCCGAAACGGGATGAATGGGGAGCAGTGGGACGATGGTCGACTCTGGACAGCCCGGTTTCGCCGCCGGCGGGGATGACCCCGGACCGGACGGCGCAGGCTTCAGCTACCACCCCGTGGAGCGGGAGCTGATCGTGATCGTCCGCGACGGGGCCCGGCCGAGCGCCGACGCCCCGGACGCGCCCTCCGGCACCGACACCTCGGCGCTGACCATGTTCCTGGGGGACCAACAGCTCTCCCTGGAACCGCTGTTCGGCGAGAGCGGGCCCGTACGGCAGGCGCTGGACGCGCTGCCGCAGGACCGCTCCCCGGTACCCGACCTGACGCTCTTCCACCGGGTACGGGGTGACATCGAGCGCGCCGACGAACTGGCCGCGCGGCTCTCCGCCCTCCCCGAGATCGAGACCGCCTACGTCAAGCCCAGCGCCCTGCCCGCCACCTTCGGCCCGCAGGACCCCGGAGCACCGCGCGGCCCCGGCCAGCACTTCGTCCCCAACGACGACGACCGCCGCAAGAAGCAAGAGGCCGTCCAGGCACCGGACTTCAGCGGCCGGCAGGTCCACCTCGGCCCCGCCCCGGCCGGCGTCAACGCCATCTGGGCCTGGCAGCAGGCCGGCGGCTCCGGCGACGGCGTACGGTTCGCCGATGTCGAGGGCGCCTGGCAGCTGGGCCACCAGGACCTGGGCCACACCGCCGGAGTGCTGGCCGGCTCCCCCGTCGAGGACCTGGCCTGGCGCAACCACGGCACCAACGTGCTCGGCGTCATCGCCGGGGCCCGCTCCACCAGCGGCATCGTCGGCATCGCCCCCGGCGTGGCGTGCGGCGCCGTCTCCCTGGAGGACCTGGGCACCGCACGCGCCATCACCGAGGCGGCCGACCGCCTCACCCCCGGCGACCTCCTGCTGATCCCGCTGCACCGGCCGGGCCCGCGCTTCGAGCACGCCGGGCGCGACGACCAGCGGGGCCACATCCCGCTGGAGTGGTGGCCGGACGACTTCGCGGCCATCCGCTACGCCTCCGCGCGCGGCGTGATCGTCATCGAGGCGGCGGGCAACGGCGCCGACAGCCTGGACGACGCACTGTACGAGTCCCGCCCGTACGGCTTCCCGCACTGGTGGCGCAACCCCTTCAACACCGCCTGCCCCTCTTCCGGCGCCCTGCTCATCGGCGCGGGCGCCCCGCCGCCCGGCACGCACGGCCACGACCACGGCCCGGACCGCTCCCGGCTCGGCTTCTCCAACTTCGGCTCCCGGCTGGACGCCCAGGGCTGGGGCCACGAGATCACCACCAGCGGCGGCTTCTGGGACCGTACCGGCGACCTCCAGGGCGGCACCGAGGAGGACGCCTGGTACACCGACGCCTTCTCCGGCACCTCGGCGGCGGCGGCGATGGTGGCCGGCGCGCTCGCCTGCCTGCAGGGAATGCTGCGCGCGGCGGGCCTGCCCGCGCTCTCCCCCGAGCAGGCCCGCGAGGTCCTGCGCTCCACCGGTACGCCGCAGCAGGAGGCCCCCAACCGCCCGGCCTCCCAGCGGATCGGCCACCGGCCCGACATCCGCGCGGCGGTCGCCCAGCTGACGCCCAAGCAGATCGTCGAGGGCACCGCCGAGCGCTTCTGGGACGAACTGGTCCCGCTCCCCGGCGAGCGCGCGCCCCGGCTCCGCCTGTACGTGAACGGGGCGTGGCGCTCCCTCACCGACCCCGAGCCGCACCTGCGCCAGGCCGTGCACCACGCCTTCGCGGGCGGCCGGCTCTCCGTGCGCGTCTGGTACACCGACGAGGAGATCGTCGGCGTGGTCGTCACCAACGGCACCTGACGGCCGCACCGGACGCCTTCCGGCACCACCAACCGTGCAAGACCCCTTCAAGAGAGGTGGATCGAGCATGTCGTCCTTCGCACCCGTGGGCATCGGCCAGCAACAGCAGCAGCCCGGCCAGCAGTACGGACAACAGCAGCAGCCCTTCGGGCAACAGCAGGGCCAGCAGCAGCCGTTCGGGCAGCAGCAGGGCCAGCAGCAGCCGTTCGGGCAGCAGTCGGGCCAGCAGTTCGGCGAGCAGCAGCCGTTCGGCCAGCAGGGCATGGGGCAACAGCCCTTCGGCCAGCAGGGCATGGGCCAACAGCAGGGCCAGCAGCCGCAGGCCTTCGGTCAGCAGCTGACCCAGCTGCCCCAGCACCTCCAGCAGCAGCTCCAGCAACTCGGTCAGCAGCAGCCGTTCCAGCAGCTGCTGCAGCAGTTCAGCCCCCAAGAGGTCGGCGCGCAGGTGATGGTGGCCGAGGCCGCGCGCATCGCCCTGATCCCGCTCATCGGGCAGCCGATCCTCCAGGTCCAGGTCAGCGGCAACTGGATTCCCGTGGAGACCGCGACCGAGCAGATCCGCGAGGCCGTGCAGCGGGCGTTCGCCTACCAGCAGCGCGTACTGGTCCAGGTCGACCCCCAGACGCGGCGCGTGTTCCTGACCATCGAGGCGCGCTCGATGCAGCGGTAGGTCCGCGCGGCACCGGCGGGCACGCAGCACACCGGCCCGGGCCGCCACGGCGGTCCGGGCCTTCGCGCGCCCCGGCTCACCTGCGCGGTGTGACCAGCCCCGACTCGTACGCGAACACCGCCGCCTGCGTACGGTCCCGCAGCCGCAACTTGCCCAGGATGCGGCCCACATGGGTCTTCACCGTCTGCTCGGCGACGACCAGGTGCGCGGCGATCTCCGCGTTGGACAGGCCCTGTGCGATCAGCGTGAGCACCTCCGTCTCGCGCTCGCTCAGGTCCTGGATGCGGCTGTGCAGGGGCGCCCTGGGCGCGCCCATCCGCGAGAACTCGCCGATCAGCCGCTTGGTGACATTGGGCGCCAGCAGCGCGTCACCGGCCGCCACCACCCGTACCGCCTCGGCCAGTTGGGTGCCGGAGGTGTCCTTGAGCAGGAAGCCGCTGGCGCCCGCGCGCAGCGCCTCGTAGACGTACTCGTCCAGGTCGAAGGTGGTCAGGATGAGGATCTTGCTGGTGGCGCCCGGGTCCTCGGTGATGCTGCGGGTGGCCTCGATGCCGCTGAGCCGGGGCATGCGGACGTCCATCAGGACGACGTCGGGGCGCAGTTGACCGGTCTTGGCCACCGCGTCCAGGCCGTCGACGGCCGCGCCCACCACCTCGATGTCCGGCTGGGTGTTCAGCAGGACCGTGAAGCCCTCGCGCACCAGCGCCTGGTCGTCGGCGATCAGTACGCGGATCACGGTGTCGGTAGGTGTCATGCGGGTGCACTCTCGCTCGTGGAGGCGGTGCCGGCCGGGGCCGGGAGGAAGGCGGCGACCTCGTAGCCGCCGCCGGGGGTGGGGCCGGTGGCCAGGTCGCCGCCGAGCATCGCGGTGCGCTCGCGCATGCCCAGCAGGCCGTGGCCCGCGCCCGGTGAGGGCTGCGGCGCGGTGGCCGGAGCGGTGTTGAGGACGCGTACGTGCACACCCTGCGCGGCGTAGCGGACCTCCACCGTGACCGTGGTACCGGGTGCGTGCCGCAGCGCGTTGCTCAGCGCCTCCTGCACGATGCGGTATCCGGACAGTGCGACGCCGGGCGGCAGCTGGCGGGGAGTTCCGGACACCTGGGAGGTGACGGACAGCCCTGCCGTGCGCACATTCTCCAGCAGGTCCTCCAGATGGGCCAGGGTGGGCTGGGGTGCGTCGGGGGCCTCGGCCGAGGGGTCCTCCGAGCGCAGCACGCCCAGGATGCGGCGCAGTTCGGTGAGCGCTTCCACCGCGTTCTCGCGGATGGTGGCGAAGGAGGTGGTCAGCTCCTGCGGCGGATCGGGGACCCGGTGCGGCGCGGCGTCGGCCTGGATGGAGATCACCGACATGTGGTGGGCCACCACGTCGTGCAGCTCGCGGGCGATCCGGCTGCGCTCCTCCAGGAGGGTGCGGCGGGCCCGTTCCTCGGCGGTGAGGGTCTCCTGCTCGGCCAGTTGCGTACGCGCCACTCGTCGGCCGCGCAGTGCGCCGCCGACGACCACGGCGACGGCGAACAGGAAGGTGGCCGCGGGTACGTCCGAGGAGTACGCGGACCCGGCGCCGGGTGTCACGGCGGTCTGCAGGACGGTCAGCAGGACGGAGATCAGCAGCACGTCGACCGCGACCCGCGCGCGCAGCCGCAGCGCCAGCAGGAACAGCACCCCGGTGTGGATGAACATGCCGGGGAACGTCCACGGCCACACCGCGCCCGCGCTCACGGGCGGGGACGCCGCCTGGGCGATCACCACGCCCATCACGATCGAGAGCCACCAGGCCGCCATGGGGCGGCGCAGCGCGAGCGGCACCGCCGCCGCATGGACGACGGCGAAGATCCAGGCGTGGTCGCCGGGCACCCCGTAGGTGTGCGTCATCTGGTCCACGCCGAAGGAGGCGAGCGGGAAGGCGGCCAGCACGAGCGGGACGTACGGCAGCCAGCGGCCGCCCCGCACGGCGGCCGGCGGCTGCACCTCGAAGGTGAGCAGGTCGTCCCAGAGGGTGCGCAGCCCGGTACCCGCGAGGTCCCGGGCGCGCTCCATGACCTGCCTGCCCGTCGTACTCATGCGATCAACCCTAGTCATGGGGCGTTCCCCGCACCCCTGCCGGACGCGGGGCGAGCACCGGTCCGCCCCTGCGGACGATGCGAGCGCTGCCCGGCGTGGACCGCCGGGCACGCCGCCCGCCCCGCTCGGCTGTGCGAAACGCCCTCCAGCACACCGTCAGCGCGGCCGCGAAGAGCGGCAGCCAGCCGAGGCGGGCCAGCACCCAGCCCGGCCCGTCGGGGGTGGTGTGCAGCCCCGGCACCGGCCCGAGGGGCAGGAAGAGGCTGGTGACGGCCATCATCGCGGTCTGGTGCCACAGGAAGACGGTCATCGCGCACAGGTTGACCAGGGCGACGGCCGCCCAGGCCAGGGGGCGGCGCAGGGCGCGGCGCAGCGGCTCGCGCAGCAGCAGCGCCAGCCCGCACTGCGCCAGCCCGAAGGTCACCGCGGCCAGCGTCGGCGGATTGAGGTTGGAGATCGCGGCCCCGGGGACCCCGACCATGCTCGCCGGATAGCCGCCCCACAGCACCAGCGCGGCGGTCGCGGCCGTACCGCTGAGCAGCAGGCCCAGCCCGGCCGTCCGCCCGGCGAAGTGGCCGCGCGCCCAGGCCGCCCCCAGGCAGTACGGCACCAGCCAGCCGGCCGCCACATTGATCCAGCCCAGCCACTCGGGCCCGCCGAGACCGAAGCGGATCACGTCCACGTGCAGCACCACCGCCAGCGGCCACGGCCAGCTGATCCGGGCGACCAGCGGCGTCAGGGCCGTGAGCGCGGCGAACACCAGCAGGAACCACAGCGGCGAGAGCACCAGCTTCACGAGCGTACGCACGGTCTCCGGCGCGGTGCCGCAGGCCAGCAGCGCCCCCGCGATCACGGCCCACAGCCCCAGGAGGAGGGCCACCGGCCTGAACAGCCGCAGCAGCCGCCCGCCCAGCCACGCCCGGTAGCCCCTCCCGCGCGCCCGCGCAAAGGCGTAACTCCTGGCTCCGACGTGCCCGCCGACCAGGAAGAAGACCGCGAGGGTCTGGACGATCCAGGACACCGGCGCGCACCAGGGCATGTTCTGCAGCGGGCTCGCCGCGCGCAGCGTCCCGCCGCCCCCGCCGGGCACCGCGACGATCGCGGTGACCAGCCAGTGGCCGAGCACCACCCCGCCGATCGCCAGGGCCCGCAGCGCGTCCACGGCGCGGTCCCGCCCCGGCGGGGTGGCGGCCTCGATCCGGGCCGCGAGGGCGGACAGGCCGCCGGGAGTACGTATCTCAGCCACGGGGCACCTCGCCCCCACGCCCCAGCGCGATCAGCGCGAGGTGGTGCAGCGAGCGGGATCCGGGCCGGTGGTAGCCGCTGTGCTCCGCCCGGCCCGCGTCGAAGCGGCGGGCCCCGAAGTCCGCGTCCACCGGGTCGGCGCCGAAGCCCACCGTGGTGCCCAGCACGTCCAGCTGCGCGTTGGGGACCTTCGCGATCCAGTCCTCGCCGCCCCGCCCGGCCCACACCCGGGCCGTCGTCCGCAGCCCGGCCGCGCTGTCCACGCCGACGCCGGGGCTCCCGTACAGGGCGATGTCGGCGGCCTCCAGGCCGCGCGCGGCCGCCCGCCCGCACACCACCGACCCGTAGGAGTGGCACAGCAGCGAGAGGGGCGCGGCGGGCTTGCTCGCTCGCAACGAGCCGACGAACGCCCGCAGTTCACCGGCGCCCTCCTCGGCCCGGTCCTGGGTGAGCACATCGGTGCTGACCGTCCGCGGCGTCGCGTACCCGAGCCAGGCCACCACGGCCGTCCGGCCGCCCGCGCCCTGCCGCTCAAGCTCCTGCCACAGCGCCCGCGCCGAACCGCCCAGCGTCTTGTACGGGGCGCCGCTCGGGTCGAAGGTGTCCAGGTTGGTGTCCGAGCCGGGCACCAGCACCGCGATCCGGGAGGCCGAGCGCAGATCGCCCAGCACCTCCACGGCGCGCCCGCCGCCCCGCCCGTCGAACGCGAGGAACTGCCGCCCGTCGGCGGCCAGCGCGCGCAGCGCGACGGCCCGCTCGCCGTCCCCGTACCGCTCGGCCACCCCGGCGGCCTGCCGCATGGCGCCGCGGTTGGCCTCGTACCGCTCCCGCAGCTTCCCGGCCGCCAGCTCACCCGCGGTGAGCGCGGACACCCCCGAGGGGCCGGGAGCCGGCGCGGGCGTCACCGCGGGCGCCACCGCCATGACCGGTACGGCGACCGCCGCGGCCACCAGCGCGGCCAGCGCGCCCCGGCGCATCCGCCCGCCACCACGAGCACCACCAACCCCACGTCCCCGCACGGCCCTACCGCCTTCCGCTCCACATCCACCTGGTGAGAAGGAAGGTACGGATCACCCCGTGTAACCAGCGTCCCGCCGCAGAGCCCACTGCCGGGGTAGCTCTCAGGTATCACCGGTATGCCCCCCGGCGCCGCGCGCACCGGCCCACGGCCCCCCGAATCCCGCGCCCGACGGGCCGCTTCACGCCCAGGACCGCAGTGATCAGGTCAAGAAGCGGTACGAAACCGGCTCACCCCGCCACCGTTGCGCACGCTTACCGGTTGTCACGTGCGTCCGTACACCAACACCAGGGATGAACCACACCGATGAGCATCAAGCACACCGTCACCCGCGTCACGGCCGCCGGCGCGCTGGCCGGGCTGCTCGGCCTGGGGACGGCCCAGGGGGCCGCCGCCTCGGGCCCTCACGCCCCGCACCGCGCGTCGGCCACCGTGGCCGGGACGGGCTGGGCGACGACGGCACGGGCGGATGACCGCGCACGGACGGGCGACGACGACGGGTGGCACGGCGACGGGCTGTCGCTCAACGCCGCGGACAACAACAAGGTCGACGCCTTCCTCGCCCGCGCCCGGCGGGCCGAGCGGTCCATCAGCCCCCAGGTGCGCACCGCCGCCCTGCTCAGCCGCGCCGAACTGGTCGGCTTCGAGAGCCGGTTGAAGTCGCCCGACTCGCTCAAGCGCAAGGTCGCCACCTCCATGAAGCAGACCCCGGGGCAGACCGTCGACCAGGCGCTGAGCCGGATGAACGACGCGGTCCGCTACACCCTGCAGTGGCCCGAGCGGCGGTACACCGCCGGTGCCGTCATCGCCTCGACGGTCCTGTCCGGCTGGGGCAACGACAGCGTCAAGTGGTCCAACACCTGGGGCCGCACGGCGGGCTACAAGGGGCTCAACTCGGCCTGGCGGGCGCCGCGTTCGGGACAGACCTTCGAGATCCAGTTCCACACCCCGGCCGGCAAGCGCGCCCAGGAGATCACCCACAAGCTGTACGAGGAGCGGCGGCTGCCCTCCACGACGCCGGAGCGGGCCAGGGAGCTCCAGGAGCAGCAGGACGCCGTCTTCGCCGCGGTCCCCGTCCCGTACGGCGCCGAGCGACTGACCGCCCCCGCTCCGCGCCACCCGGCCGGGGCGGCGTACGCGCCTGTGCCATGATTCCTGGATCGGAACCGGCAGGGGTGAGTGCGGATCATGCGTGGCCGTAGTGGTCGTAGCGGACGCGACGGCCGTGGTGGTCGTAGCAGACGCGACGGCCGTAGTGGACGCGGCGGCCGCGCGGGAGGGATACCGCGCGGTGCGGCGCTCGCCGCCGCGCTGCTGCTGACGGGCACCGCGTGCACGGGCGGTGCGGCCGCCCCCGCCGGGAAGCCGGGGGCGGCCGGCGCCGGTGACGCGCTCTTCCCCCGGCTGGGCAACGGCGGTTACGACGTCACGCACTACGGCCTGACCCTCGACTACACCCCGGAGACCAACCGCCTCAAGGGCACTGCGGTGATCACCGCCCGCGCCACCCAGGACCTGAGCCGCTTCAACCTCGACCTCACCGGTCTCACGGTGCGCGGCGCCACCGTCGACGGCGCACGGGCCGAGGTCACGCGCCGGGGCGACGAGCTGACGGTGACCCCCGAGCGCTCGCTGGCGCGCGGCCGTACCTTCAAGGCCACCCTCCGCTACGACGGGGTGCCCAAGAAGCTCACCGACGCCGACGGGACCGACAACGGGTGGATCGAGACCGACGACGGCGCCGCCGCGCTCGGCGAGCCGGGCGGCTCGATGGCGTGGTTCCCCGGCAACCACCACCCCTCGGACAAGGCGGCGTACGACATCGCCGTCACCGTCCCCGACCGCGGCTACACGGCCGTGGCCAACGGGAAGCTGCAGAGCCAGGCCGACAGCAAAGGCCGGCGGACCTTCCGCTGGCACAGCCCCGAGCCCATGGCGTCCTACCTCGCGAGCGTCGTCGTGGGCGACTTCACGGTCGTGACCAAGGAGACCGGCAAGGGCGTACCGGTCTATATCGCCCTGGATCCCGACGAGGCCGAAGACGCCGAAGGGATCGAGGAGTTGGTGCCCGAGGTCCTGGACTGGGCCGCCGAGCGCTTCGGCCCGTACCCCTTCTCCGCCACCGGCGCGGTCGTCGACCACCTGCCCGGCCTCGGCTACGCCCTGGAGACCCAGACCAAGCCGTACTTCGAGGCGGCCCCCGAGGACACCCTCGTGGTGCACGAGCTGGCCCACCAGTGGTTCGGCAACTCCGTCACCCCGCGCGCCTGGAAGGACATGTGGCTCAACGAGGGCTTCGCCACGTACGCGGAGTGGCTGTGGGACGAGGACCGGGGCGGGCGCACCGCACAGCAGGCGTTCGAGGACTTCTACGCGGAGAAGGACCCCGAGAGCAAGGGCGTGTGGGACTTCCCGCCCGCCGCCCCGCCGAGCGCGGCGCAGGTCTCCGACCCCCCGGTGTACGGCCGGGGCGCGATGGCGCTGCACCAGCTGCGCGAGGAGGTCGGTGACGACACCTTCTTCGCGATCCTCAAGGAGTGGACCCGGCTGCACCGGCACGGCAACGCCGACACCCGGCAGTTCACCAGACTCTGCGAACAGCGCTCGGGCAAGGACCTGACCGCCCTCTTCGACACCTGGCTCTACGGCCCCCGCAAACCGGAGCTCTAAGGCGCCTCTCCTCCCTCACTGCACCCTTCGATTCCCTCACTGCACCCTTCGATGTACTCCCCCGCCCGCCCATGTAGTCCCCTGCGCCGATTCGCCCGCCGTGCCCCGCGTGGTCGTATGGAGACACGGACCGCCCGGGAGGAAGCACCATGCACGCGGACTCTGCACACCCCGACACCCGGCAGAGCGTGGCCCACGCCGCGCCGGTACTCGCCTCGGACGCCGAGCGCGAGGAACTGGTCGAGCGGCTCAGGGTGGCCACCGGCGAGGGACGGCTGACGCTGGAGGAGCTGGCCGAGCGCTGCGAGGCCGCCTATCTGGCCCGCACCCGCGCGCAGTTGGCCCTGATCGGCGAGGACCTCCCCGCGCTGGGGCCGCAGCCCGCCACGGACCGCGGACCCAGCACGTTCCGCGCCGTGATCGGCGACATCACCCACCGCAGCCCGGTCGCACCCGCCTCCGGCCGCATCGAGGCGACGGCCGTACTCGGCGACCTCACCCTGGACCTGTGCCACTCCCCCGTCCCCGCGACGGGCGTGCTCACCATCGTCGCCCGCGCGATCGCCGGAGACGTCCGCCTGATCGTCCCCGAAGGCGTAGCAACCGACCTGACCTGCACCAATGTCCTCGGCGACATTCGCGACCACACCCGCGGCCACTCCGCCCCCTCCGGCAGCGCCCCCACCCTCCACATCACCGGCTCCGCCATCCTCGGCGACATCATCGTCACCCACCCGGCCACCACCACCCACTCCCCGTGGCGCAAGTGGTTCGAGGGCCTGGGAGCGCGGCTGTGACCCGCAAAAACAGCCCGTCCGGCGTTTGAGGACGAGCGCGGCGAAGCCGGCGCGATACACCACCGGCCACCGGCCACCGGCCCGCGGACGGCCGCCCGCCGGCCTCAGACCGGCGAGACCGACAACCCCACGGGCCCGCCCGTGCGCACCGCCACCGACCCGTACGGCGTGCGCAGCCGCAGCCACCCGCCCGCCGCCAGCAGCGTCAACTCCGGCGCGACCACGGCCGATTCCGTCCCGGCCGTACCGGCCATCGCCCCGGCCCGCACCGGCCGCAAAAACCCCAGCGACTGCGCCGCGTGCACGGCCCGCAACGGCAGATGCGTGTCACCGACGCTGCGCGACCAGATCTCCCGCCCCATACGGTCCCGCTCCGCGCGCGTACGCCGCTCCGCGGGCAACGCCTCGTCCCGCGCCCGGAATTCGGCGACGGACAGCGCCACGGCCCGGCTCAGCGCCTGCGCCCCCGGCAGCCCCGGCACCCGCCGCCAGCCGCCGCGCGGCGGCAGCACCCCGGCCCACGGCGGACCGGTCACGGCCGCCGGAACGACCAGCGCGTCCGCCGACTCCTGTACGCCTTCGAGGAGTTCACCGGCGGAAACCGTCGCGTCCAGACCGTCGACGCCCTCGGCCCCCGCCAGCCGCGCCGTACGGATCGCCAGCACCTCGAAGGACGGCGGGCGGCCGAAGACCGCCAGTGCCCCGCCGCCGACCTGCAGCCGCACCGCCGCGGCGCGGTCGTAATGGATCAGCCGGGCCAGGAAGGCGGCGAGATCCGCCGCCTCCCCGGCATCGGCCAGGCGCAACGCCGTCATGCGGCGACGGCCCCCTCCGGCGTCCCGTCGTCCGGCTTCCCGTCCGTCTCCCCGTCCGCGTACGCCTCCAGCAGCGCCTTCTCCTGCGCGCTGACGCGGCGCGGGCGGCCCTCCTTGAGGTCGTAGGGGACGACGACCGTCGAGGCCCGTACGTACAGGGTGTCCTCGTCCTTGATCTCGTAGCCGATCGTCATCGACGCGGCACTGATCTTGCGCACCCACAGCTCTATGGTCACCGGCGCGGGCCGGTGGACCAACGGCCGTACGTAGTCGATCTCGTGGCGGGCCACCACCGACCCGTCGGAGAAGGACGGGCTCCCGTCCCCCGGCGCCAGCCGCCGCATGAAGTCGATCCGCGCCTCTTCCAGGTAGCGGAGGTAGACCGCGTTGTTGACATGGCCGAAGGCGTCCATGTCCGACCAGCGCAGGGGGCAGGAGTAGAGGTGTCGCACGTCGGTCAGCCCCGGGTGAGCTTCTTGTACGTGGCGCGGTGCGGACGGGCCGCGTCCGGGCCGAGCCGCTCGATCTTGTTCTTCTCGTACGACTCGAAGTTGCCCTCGAACCAGAACCACTTGGAGTCACCCTCGTAGGCGAGGATGTGGGTGGCCACTCGGTCCAGGAACCAGCGGTCGTGGGAGACGACCACGGCCGCGCCGGGGAACTCCAGCAGCGCGTTCTCCAGCGAGGACAGGGTCTCGACGTCGAGGTCGTTGGTCGGCTCGTCCAGGAGCAGCAGGTTGCCGCCCTGCTTGAGGGTCAGCGCCAGGTTGAGGCGGTTGCGCTCACCACCGGAGAGCACCCCGGCCGGCTTCTGCTGGTCCGGGCCCTTGAAGCCGAACGCGGAGACGTAGGCGCGCGAGGGCATCTCGACCTGGCCGACGTTGATGTAGTCCAGCTCGTCGGAGACGACGGCCCACAGCGTCTTCTTGGGGTCGATGTTGGCGCGGCTCTGGTCCACGTAGGAGATCTTGACGGTCTCGCCGACGCGGATGACGCCGGAGTCCGGCTGCTCCAGGCCCTGGATCATCTTGAACAGCGTGGTCTTGCCCGCGCCGTTGGGGCCGATGACGCCGACGATGCCGTTGCGCGGCAGCGTGAAGGACAGGTCGTCGATGAGGACCTTGTCACCGAAGGCCTTGCTGAGGTTCTCGACCTCGACCACGACATTGCCCAGGCGCGGGCCCGGCGGGATCTGGATCTCCTCGAAGTCCAGCTTCCGCATCTTGTCGGCCTCGGCCGCCATCTCCTCGTAACGCGCCAGGCGCGCCTTGGACTTGGCCTGGCGCCCCTTGGCGTTGGAGCGCACCCACTCCAGCTCTTCCTTCAGGCGCTTGGCCCGCTTGGCGTCCTTCTGGCCCTCGACCTTCAGACGCGTCTGCTTGGTCTCCAGGTACGTGGAGTAGTTGCCCTCGTAGCCGATCGCGCGGCCGCGGTCCAGCTCCAGGATCCAGCCGGCGACGTTGTCGAGGAAGTACCGGTCGTGGGTGACGGCGACGACGGTGCCGGGGTACTTCGCCAGGTGCTGCTCCAGCCACTGCACGGACTCGGCGTCCAGGTGGTTGGTGGGCTCGTCCAGCAGCAGCAGGTCGGGGGCCTCCAGCAGCAGCTTGCACAGCGCGACGCGGCGGCGCTCACCACCGGAGAGGTTGGTGACCGGCCAGTCGCCGGGCGGGCAGCCCAGCGCGTCCATGGCCTGCTCGAGCTGGGTGTCCAGGTCCCAGGCGTTGGCGTGGTCCAGGTCCTCCTGGAGCTTGCCCATCTCCTCCATCAGCGCGTCGGAGTAGTCGGTGGCCATGAGCTCGGCGACCTCGTTGAAGCGCTTGAGCTTGCCCATGGTCTCGGCCGCGCCGTCCTGGACGTTCTCCAGCACGGTCTTGGACTCGTCCAGCGGCGGCTCCTGCAGGAGCATGCCGACGGTGTAGCCCGGCGAGAGGAACGCGTCGCCGTTGGACGGCTGCTCAAGACCGGCCATGATCTTCAGCACCGTCGACTTGCCGGCGCCGTTGGGACCCACGACACCGATCTTCGCGCCAGGCAGGAAGCTCAGCGTCACGTCATCGAGGATGACCTTGTCGCCGTGCGCCTTGCGCGTCTTGCGCATGGTGTAGATGTACTCAGCCAAGAGAAACCGTCCGGCATTTTGATTCTGGAAGAAGGCAGTACAACCCATCTTGCCGTACGGCCTCCCCCCGACGGAAACGGGTAACGCCGCCCTTCGCGCGCACCGCCCCCACCAGCGGCCTTGTGCGACAGCGCGCAGCGGCCCCGGAGCGGGAATGCGCTCCGGGGCCGCCAAGGGCCGCAGCACCAGGTCACCGAAAGGGCGACCGCGGCGCGCGGGTCGTGCTCGGCTCGGGTCAGTCGGTGACGCCGGCCTTCTTCCTGCGCAGGATGAACACGGCACCGCCGCCGACCACGACCAGCGCGATCGCGACGCCCGCGATCATCGGCGTGGCGCTGCTGGAGCCGGTCTCGGCGAGGTCGCCGCCCTTGTCACCACCGGTGGTGCCGGTGCTGGTGCCACCGGCCGAGGCCGGGCTCGGCTGCGAGGACGGCTTGGGGCCGCCGCCGCTGCCCGCGGTCTTGCAGTCCAGGACGCCGCTGAAGGACTTCTTGAAGCCGCCCTCGCCCTTGATCGTTATCTCGTACGGCTGGTCCTCGCCGACCTTGACGGTGACGGTCTCGGACTTGCCCGGAGCGATCTCGTGCTTCTCACCGGAGAGCTCGAAGCGGAAGGCCTCATCGCCCTTGTTGGTGGCGGTGACGTCCACGCCGCCCTTGGAGCAGTTCTTCTCGGCGGTGATGGCCGGGATGGCGCCCTGCTTCTTCCAGGTGACCGTGGCGGGCGCGGAGGCGTTGGACTCGCTGGAGCCGGCCAGGATCATGGTCTGGCTCTTGGTACGGCCCACGTTGCCGGTGAAGGCACGGCCGACCGGCACCTTGGTGGCGGCCTGCGCGGTCAGCGAGGCGGCGCCGTCGGGCGTACCGGCGGGGACGTCGAAGAAGAGCTTGGTGCCGTTGGCGGCGTTGGTGACCGGCTTGCCGTCGGCACCGACGATCTTGACGCCCTTGGGCATCCCGGCGCCCGGGGCGACCGTGACGCTCTTGGCGTTGGTGTGCACCGTGACCGGCCCGATCCTGCTGCCGGACTTGCCGGAGACGGCGGGCGGGTCCAGGCGCAGCGAAGCCTTGGGCTCCTGGAGGTTCTGCGCGCTCTTCTCCAGGTAGTCGGCCAGCTTCTCGGCGTCCGGGTCCAGAGCCTCGACGTTGACCTTGTCGGAGTAGCGCCAGATGGCGACCTGCGTGCCGGCGGCGGCGGCCTTGTCGGTCAGCGACGTGGCGCCGGCCTTCTTGGCGAGCGCGGCGAGGTCGTTCACCTGCGGGTAGGAGTTCTGCAGAATCCAGCGGATCTTGCCCGCGTCCGCGTTGTTGTGCAGCGAGGAAGCGCTCCAGGGCACTTCCTGGTACTTCGCCTGCGGCTGCGTCGGAGTGTGGATGTCGATGCAGTACGTCTGGAGCGTGCCGCCGTTGTCGACCGCCATCTCGAAGAGCCCGGCGCCGATCTTCTGGTCACCGCCGGCACCGTGCACGACCGCCTGGCCGAAAGTCTTCAGACCGCCGAGGGTGGCTTTGGCACCACCTTGCGTGGGGGACGTGTCATCCGCCGCGGCAGTGCCCGCAGTGGCTATCGCACCCGCCGCGACCAGGCCCGAGGCCAGGACCGCGGCGGCAAGGCGAGCAGCGCCTCGCCTCTTCACAGAAATCATGAATTTCCCCTCTGGGCGAGACGGGTCAAGTGGGGAGATGCCTCGCCGGAAAGAACCCAAAGAACTCAACGGCCGAAACGCGTCAGCCTCATCGGCCCCCGTGAGTACTCGAAGGATCCTAGAGAGCAGGCGGAACAGCGTTCCCCAGTAATGCCGTTCCATAAGCGATCCGAATCATAATCGTTACCGATGATGACCCCTTTGACCTGGGATTATCGACAAATCCCCGGGACTTTTCAGGGCACTGACACCTTCTCAGGCGAATCGCCCATCCCCGAACACGGCGCCCCCGCAGCCGAATCGGGCTCACCGGGCGCAGCGGCCACCGCCATGAAGCCGGGCGCCTCGCTCACCTTCGCGGCGCCGCCCCCTCCAACTGCCGCCGCCGCACCAGGTCCTTGCACTGCACCTGCCGCACCAGGCCCTTGCGCCGCGTCCACCGAAGCAGACCCCTGCACCGCGTCCACCGGACCGGGCGCCGGGGCCGGCGCCACATCCGCACCCGCGCCCCCACCCGCCGAACCCGGCTGCACAACCGGCCCCGTACGCGCCCGCACCACCCGCCGGAAGGCGGACGTACCGCGCGCGAGGTCGTGCCCGATCGCCACGGCCTCGACATCCGCGGAGAACCACCGCTGCCCGCCCGGCTCGGCCGGCTGCTCGCCCGCTTTCACCTTCAACCGCCCATGGACCACCAGCGGTTCGCCCAGCGTCACCGATGCCGCGACATTGTCCGCGAGCGCCCGCCAGGCCCGGACCGTATAGAAGCTGGTGTCACCGTCGACCCAGCACTCGCGCTCCCTGTCGAAGCGCCGCGCGGACACCGCCAGCCGGAACCGCGCCACCGCCACCCCGGTCGTCGTCTCCCGGTGCTCCACCGCCGTAGCGACGTTCCCCACCAGCGTCACCATCGTGTCGTACATGACCCCCGCCTCCCCGTAAGCCCTGCGTCACCCCCGCGCCGGCCGCCCCGCGCGGTGATTCCATGCTGCCCGGCCGCGCCGATCCCCGCTGAGGCCTGTGGAGTACCCCCGAGTTGTGGACAACTCCCTCACTCGTACGGGTAGTTCATCCCGCAACCACCCGCGCCGTACGCCGCCCCTGCCGCGCCCGTCGCCCCGCCCTCACCACCCCGCCACCACCGCGTACCGCTCACGCACCTCCCGGTAGCGCAGCAGTTCCGCGGCGACCGGCTCCAGCACGCGGGCCCGCCCGCAGGCCGCCGCCGCGCCCCGCAGACGCCGCTCGGCCTCCTGCCCGTAGCGCCGCGCCGGCCCGCGCGCCGCCACCGCGCACACCCACGCCAGCCCGGGCCCACCCGCCGTCCCCACGGCCGCCACCAGCAGCGCCGGGAGCCACCCGGCCGCCCCGGACAGCCCGGCCGCCACCCCCAACACCCACACCAGACCAGCCAGTTGAAGCATCAACAGCATTCCCTGGACCGCCGCCGCCACCGTCCACCACCGCGGCCGCAGCTGCGGACCGGCCCGCAGTTCCCCGTCCGCCCCGGCCGCCACCCGGTCCAGCGCCTCCGGCAGCCCGTCGGCGCCCCGCTCCGCCGCCTCGCGCACCGCCTGCGCCCACGGCCCGGGCAGTCCCCGCGCCGCCTCGCCCGCGACAGCCCGTACGGCCGCCTCCACCACCGGCCGCGCCGCCGCCCGCGCGTCCACCGGACTCCGTACGGCCGCACCGCGCACCGCACCACCTGCACCCCCTGCCACCGTCCCCCACCCCCGCGTCGCCGCCCACCCGGCCGCCGACGCCCCCGTCCCGCGCCCGCCCGCGCGGCGCGCCACGTACCGGTCGCGCGCCCGCAACCACGGCGCCCCGCACGCCCGGTCCGCGTGCCGCAGCCAGTCGCGCTCCGCCGCCCGCCCGGCGGCCTGCGCCCCCACCGCCTCGGCCAGCCGGTCCTCGAACTCCTCCCTGGCCCGCTCCGTGAGCCCGGCCCGCCCCTCGCCCACGTACACGGGCCGCAGCCGGGCAGCGGCGGCGTCCACATCGGCGGCCAGACGCCGCTCCGCCGCCCCCCGTTCCGCCACGAACTGCCCCAAAGCCTCGCGTAGTTCACCGACCCCTTCGCCCGTGGCCGCCGACAGCGCCAGCACCGCGGCCCCGGGCTCACCGTGCTCCCCCAGCGCCAGCCCGTCCTCGTCCAGCAGCCGCCGCAGGTCGTCCACCACCTGGTCCGCGGCGTCCCCCGGCAGCCGGTCCACCTGGTTGAGCACCACGAACGTCACTTCCGCGTATCCCGCCAGCGGCCGCAGATACCGCTCGTGCAGCACCGCGTCCGCGTACTTCTCCGGGTCCACCACCCAGATCACCGCGTCCACCAGCTCCAGCGCCCGCTCCACGTGCTCGCGGTGCCCGGCCGCCGCCGAGTCGTGGTCGGGCAGATCCAGGAGGACGAGCCCGCGCAGCGCCGTATCGCTGTCCGCGGGTACGTACCGGTGCCTCGGCGCAATCCCCAGCCGCTCCAGCAGCCCCTCCGCCCCCGGCTCCCCGCCCTCCCACACACAGGCCACCGGCTGCGCGGTCGTCGGCCGCCGCGCCCCCGCCTCCGAACGCTCCGCCCCCGCGAGCGCGTTGAACAGCGACGACTTCCCGCTCCCCGTCGCCCCCGCGATGGCGACGACGGTGTGCTCGGCGGAGAGCCCCGAGCGCTCGTCGGCCGCCGTCAGCACCCGCCCCGCGTCGGCCAGCACCCGCCCGTCCAGCCGTGCCCGCGACAGCCCGATCAGCTCCCGCAACGCCGCCAGCCGGGGCGCCGCCCCTTCTCCTGCCCCCCGCCGCTCCCCGAACCAGCTCCCGCCCCCGTCATCGCCACCCAGGCCCCCACAGCCCCACGCCTTTGCCCCACCCCGCCCCTCAGGGGCCCTGCCGCACGCCCCCGCGCCCGTTCCCCCCAGCACCGCCTCGTACACCCCGTCGCCCTCCCCGCTGCCTCCGTACGCCCCCGCACGGCCGTCCCCGCACGCCTCGCCCTCCCCGCCGCCGTATGCCCCGTACCCCGCACCGAGGTACGCCTTCCCCCGCGCACCACCGCTCGCCCCCTCGCACTCGCCCGCACCGGCACCGCCCCCACTGCCGCTACCGCCTCCAGCCCCCTCACGGCCCTCCGCACGCCCCTTTCCGCGCCCCTCTCCGCCGCCTTCTCCCCACGAACCCTCGCCCCCGGCCCCGCCCCCACCACCGGACCTCACCTCCCCCGCTTCGATCCCCGCCTCGCCCCCGCCGCCCTGCTCGCCCGCACCGCTCCGGCGCCGGTCGCCACCCCCGCCCCGCGCCCGCCGCGCGATCAGCCCGTCGTCCCAGATCCCGCCCCTCCCAGCGGCCTCCGCACGCCCCGCCCCACCGGCACCTTCAGCACCCGCGTCCACTCCCCCCTCCTCACCCGCACCGACACCCTCGACGTCCTCAACGCCACCGCTCACCGCGCCACCTTCTCCCTCTCGTCCCGCCGTGCCCCCCGCTTCTCCGCACCACGCGGCCCGTCCGGCCGCCCCTCCCGCTCGCCCTTCTCCTTCTCCAGTACGGACAGCGCCGCGATCAGCTCCACCTGGTGGTCCGACGGCACGTTCAGCGCGTCCAGCGGCGCCAGCCGCCGCTCCCGCTCGCCGTCCAGCGCGCGCTCCAGGTACGTCTTCAGCAGCCGGCTCCCCCGGTCGCGCAGCCGCAGCGCGCCATGCGCGCCCAGGAGTTCGGCCAGCGACTCCCCCGCCGTACGCGCCCGCCGCCCGCCCAGCAGCCCGGTCGCCAGCAGCGCGGCGGCCTCCTCCGCGTCCGCGCCCCGCCCCGTCTCTCCCGCCCCCTGGCCCTCTGCCGCCTCACGTACCTCGTCCTCGGCCAGCTCCTCCAGACAGCGCCGCCAGCGCCGTACGAGGACCCCCAGCCGCCCGTCCGCGCCCGCCGCGGACGCCACCACCGCCCGCACCGCCTCCGGCGCCGCACCGTCGCCGCGCCAGGTCTCGGCCACCCGCTCGTCCGCCGCTTCGACGGCGCAGCGCAACAAAGAGGTGAGTCCGTACGTGAGCGCGTCCAGCAACTCGTCCGGGCGACCGCCGAGCGCGTGATCCCGCCAGTGGGCGCGCGCGTCCCCGGAGAGCACCTCCCCCGCCGCGACCTCCCGCCGCACCCGCTCCTCCGCCGCCTCGTACGCCTCCTCGACCCGCCCCGCCAGACGCAGCGCCGCGGCGTGCTGGGCCGCGGACGCCCCGGCCAGCGCGGCCGTGCGGCCCCGCAGCGAGGCGAGGACCCCGGCCGCGGTCCGGCCCGCCGCGGACGCGCGGGCGTCCGGGTCCTGTGCGTGCCGATGCAGCCACGCCCGCAGCCCGGCCACCGCAGTGGCGGGCAGCAGCCCGCTCCCCCCGCCCGCCGACTCGGGCAGCTCGGGGATGGTGAAGCGCGGTACGTGCCCCAGCCCCGCCCGCGCCAGCAGCGCCCCGTACCTGCCGCTCACCTCACCGACGATCTGGTGGGGCACCCGGTCCAGCACGGTCACCAGCGTGACGTCGTACTCCTTGGCGGTACGCAGCAGATGCCAGGGCACCGCGTCCGCGTACCGCGCCGCGGTCGTCACCAGCACCCACACGTCCGCCGCGCAGATCAGCTCGGCGGCCAGCTCCCGGTTACGGGCCACCAGCGAGTCGATGTCGGGCGCGTCCAGCAGCGCCAGCCCGCTGGGCAGCGCCTCGTCCGTCTCCACCCGCAACGGCCACGCCCCGCCCTCGCCGCCCCCCATGGCTCCCCCGCACTCGTCGCCCTCCCCGTCCCTCCCCATCTCCAGCTCCAAGTCCAGGTCGCAGGCCGCGCCCGCCGCCCCGTCCTGGCCCTCCTGCTCGGGCACCCACACCCGGGCCAGCTGCGGCAGCACCCGCTCGCCTGCGAACCAGTGCTGATCGTCGGGATGGCACACCAATACGGGCGTACGCGTCGTGGGCCGCAGCACCCCCGCCTCGCTCACCCGCCGCCCCACCAGCGAGTTCACCAGCGTGGACTTCCCGGCGCCGGTCGATCCGCCGATGACGGCCAGCAGGGGCGCCTGAGGAGCGCGCAGGCGGGGCATCACATAGTCGTCGAGCTGAGCCAGCAGTTCGGCACGGTTGCGCCGGGCACGAGCGGCACCGGGAAGTGGCAGCGGAAACCGTGCGGCATCGACGCGATCGCGCAGCACGGACAACGCGTCGATGAGCCGGGGTCGTACGTCCAAGGTCGCCACATGTGCAGAATGCCCAATTTTGATGGGTTTTTGAAGCGTATGGGCACCCGTGCGCGCCGCATGAATCACCCCAGAACGGGATCAGTGGCACATGGGACGATCGCGACAAGAGAGGCTCAGGCATAACGAGTGCACAACACCCGCCGCGCGCGACGCAAAAAACAGTGCAGGATTCGTACCTGCCTGCGATTATCGGGACCGCTTCACCGAACCTCCACAACGTGCCACGGAGGTGAAGCAACCGGGACGAGGTACGCGGCCCCCTATTCTTGTCGGCGGCCCGTGATCCACGTCCACGCCCGGCCCCCGTAGCTCAGTGGATAGAGCAGGTGCCTTCTAAGCACTTGGCCGCAGGTTCGAGTCCTGCCGGGGGCGCTCTTCGCGCAGCCCTTGTCGGCCCTCCTCCGGGAGGGCCTTTTCGCTGGTCAGCGGCACCCTAGTCGCACACGCGTAGCAACAGCGTAAGTGCCGGACCCGCCCCTGCCGTCGCGGGGCGAGTCCGGCCGTGTCCGGCTGTCACCGGGTTTCTGCGGGTGGCCACGGTGAATACGCGGAGAAGTTCTCCGGCGCGCTCACTCCTCCTCCGGCAACTCAGGGAGATCCCCCTGCGCCTCCATCCGCCGCTTCAGGTCGGGAATCTGCCCCTCGATGCAGCCGGCATAGAAGGCCAGCAGGACGGGGACACTGTTGCCCGCCCAGTAAGCAACCTGCGCCGGTGGAATGCCGTCGTTGAGCCACTTCGTCAGCCGGGTGTGCCGGATGTCGTAGATGCGCTTCCCCATCGGGGAGGCGCGCTCCCGCTCAGTCAGCTCGGCTCTGCGGGCACTCCCCCATGCCCGACGGGTGACCGAACCCGCAAGGATCTCTCCCTTCTCGCCCTGGAACATCCGGTCCCCGGGCTTCAGGTTCTCTGCCTTGATGTGCTCCCGAACAATCCTCGTCAGCGCCGGTGGGCCGGGCACGACGCGCGTGTCACCCTCAGCGCGCCCCTTCAGTCCCCGCTCTTCGTGCAGCTTGCCGTCGTCGGTCCAGTTCTTCCCGACCTCCGGCTCTGCGGTGTGGATCACGACGTCACACCACTGGTCTTCGGCATCCTCAGAGGGCAGCCGGAAGTCGTCCACGTACATCGCCACGGCTTCTTCCGGACGCGGCCCGGTGTAGTAGATCGTGGCGAAGTACGCATGCAGGCGGCGCCCCCCGCGGGGACGGCGCCTGATCCGGGCCAGGATGCGCGCCATGCGGTCCGGATGAATCAGGACTCGCCTGTCCACCACGTTGGATGTCTTGGGGGTCGCCCCCCTCCCCTTCGGCAGCGGGTTCGCGCGCACGACCCGGTGTTTGATGGCGTATTCCATGGCCACGTTCAGGACCCGCCGTGTGCGCTTGACCGAGCTGGCTGCCGCCCGTGTGCCGTCAAGTCTTGTGACGACGGCACTCAGGACTTCGTCGACCTTGACCGGGTCTTCCCAAGCGGCCATCGACAGGGTGTTGCGCTCAACCCACTTGAGGATCGCGGCCGCCTCAGGCGGCGCCTCCTCGCGCTGCCGCGTGTTGAACGCGTACTCCCGCAGCGCGGTGCGCACATCGACCGGCTTGAAGGCGGCCGGCGGTGTGCGCAGCAGGGCAACAGTCGTCGCCATCATGACTTTGGCAGTGGTCTTACGGCTGTTCCCTCCGGTCCGGATCCATTGCGCATCCGTGAACTGAACGGCGAAGTCGTACCAGTTCACCGCGCTCGCCCCGGACTGGTGCGAGACCGGGCGCCCCCGGGGGGGGGGGGGGGGGGGG
>NZ_JBSIBZ010000108.1:0-28619 GCF_058245575.1 Streptomyces sp. UF-297
ATCGCGCGGCGGCACTGGTGCGCAGGGGCTCGTCAGCCGGCGGCTGTGTGCGGGTGCGTGGCGGTTTCGGTGGGGCGCGTGGCGGATGCCGGGGCGGGATCCGCCACAGATTCACCCCTGCTGACCTGCGGTGTGGCGGCGTGGCGGATGTTGCGGCTCTCCGGGGGGCGGGGGCAGTAGCGCTCCCATGCGTCTTGAAGATCTTCCGCGTAGTAGCCCTTGGGGGTGCCGGAGGCGGTGCGGATGCCCCGTGGCTTGATCGGCTTGTTCGCAGGGGTGACGTACTGCCCCAACAGCCTCGCCAGGATGCGGGAGTTGATGGGCTTGTCGTCCAGGTCGTCCCAGGGCGCATCGTCCATGCCCAGCAGGCATTCGAGGATGACGGCGGTGGGGACGCGATCGGCGCCGGGGAACACCACGTCGCGCAGATCGGTCAACAGCCGGACCCCCAGGGAGGCTTCGTGATCGTCCTGGGCAGCGTGGACCAGTTCCAGGCAGGCGTCGCGGGCCCGCTGCGGCCAGTGTCCGCCGGCGGCGTCGGCGACCGCGAGGAGCGGTTCCCACACGTCGGCTGGGCGGTCGGTGACGCCGTCGGGCATGTCCGGCCAGGCGTCGGCCACCTGGTCGCGGACGGTGTCGGCCCATTCGGCGAGCCGGTCGCGCAGGGTGTTGCCCTGCTTCTCGTGGACGCGCCGGCGGTAGGGCTCGATCTTTTCGTTGGGGGCGCGCTTGCGCATGCGGATGATGACCGAGCGGGTCAGGATCGTGTCGGGCAGGGAGCCGAGTCCTGCCATGGCGACGGCGCAGAAGGAGGAGAACCATCCCGCGCTCTGGTTGGCGCCGTCCCCGACACAGCGCAGCGACTTGGCGCCGCGCCGGTAGCCGGAGTTGAGGAAGCCGCGTACGGGCTCGTTGTCTCCGGCCTTGGGGCCGAACACGGTGTCGATCTCGTCGAAGAGGAGCGTGGGAGGGCCTTCGGATGCTTCTACCAGCCGGAACAGGGCGTTGGGGGAGGCGTTGACCGTGGTTGCGGCGTTGGGGGTGAGGGTTTCGACGATCTCCAGCGCGCGGGACTTGCCCGATCCAGGTTCGGGGGACAGGAACGCGAGGCGGGCGGTGCCGTCGAAGGCGTCGATCAGGTGGGCGTGGGCATCCCACAGTGCCACGGCGACGTAGGCGGCCTGGGTGGGGAAGACGTTGAAGCGGCGGTGGAACGCTTCGACCTCATCGAGCAGGGCCGCGCCGTCGATGGACGGCGCGGGCGGGTTGGTGCTGGTCATGCGGCGTTCCTCCCTTCTTGGGTGGTGCGGAGCGGGCAGTGGCTGCGGTGGGCGGCGTGGTCGTCGATCAGGTCCAGCACCTTGCGGTGGCCGACGGCGCTGCGGTTGCGGCCGCACAGGCACTTTGAGGTGGCCGTGGGGGTGGCGCCGCGGGGTGCGCGGATGTGCAGCCAGGCCACGGGGAAGCGCCCGTCACCGTCGGCCGGGCCGCTGGGCTGCCGGGCGGGGAGAAGGGCTGAAAGGACGCCCTGACGGGCGGCCCTTTCCTGGCCGCACTCCGTTGCCGTGGGTGCCGCGGTGGCGGCGGAGCGCGGCCGATCGGCGGTGTCGGGACGGTATTTGGGGTGCCGGCGGGGCGGCTGGTGGTTCATGTCGTTGCCCGGGTGCGGCAGGTACGGGCGGAGTAGTCCAGCGCGTCGCGGATGGTCGCGCGGCATTCGCCCGCCGGCAGTCCCGCCGCCTCGCCCGCCGCCCCAAATGCCTGCTCGACCACGTCTCGGGCGATCTCGCCCCAGACGACGAACCGCCCGATCACGATCGTGCGGGTGAGCAGCAGATGGTGCCGCTGCCCTTGTGGGGCGTTGCTGACCCGTGTTGTCTCGCGCTCCAGGGCCACCGTGGCGCGGCGGGTCGCCTGGCCGGGGAGCAGAAGCGGGGCGGCCGGGGCCGGGGCGGGCCTGGGTGCGGCCCGAAGCTGGCGCAGGAGCCATCCGGGCAGGTCCGCTGCGGGAACATCGTCGGCCACCTCGTACGTGCCCGCGGTGGCGATGCTGCCGGCGGCCACGATGTTGCCGCCCCACGCGCGGGTGTCGATGTTCGGTGCCACGGACTTGGTGGTGCTGGGCAGACGGACGCCGCGCGGCGCGTGGAAGTACAGGTGCATGCCGCCGCTGGGCGTCCGCACCGTGTAGGTGGTGGGCCATGACTGTCCGGCGCGCTCGCAGAGCGCCGCGAAGGACGCCGCGCCGTCAGGCGCGTCCGAACTGCCCTTCCCGTTCTTCTCCTTGGACACGTCCAGGTCGATGACGGCCAGGCCGGAAGGGCCCGGCGCGATGCCGATGTTGAACGGGCCCGCCGTCCATGCGCGGCGGATGCGGTCGGGGTCGGTGGTGGCGCGCTGCTCCCACTTCACGTGGCCCTCGGCGCAGTCGCCGGTGCGCGGGCAGGGGCGCTCCCCGTGCAGGGCGGATCCCTTGCCGCCGGGCCTGAGCGGGTGGACGTGCCAGCCGCGCGCGGCGGCGGCCAGGGCGGCGGCGAGCAGGAGTGCTCGCCGTGTGGCGGTGCGATGGGTCATGCTGGATGCCTCCAACAGGTCTGTTGTGGACTGGTTGGCCGGGGCGACCGCGTGTCTTTGGCGAGATCGGACGGTCGCCCCGGGCGGATCTACTTGGCGCGCTCGGTGCGGACCACGACGAAGGCGTCGCTCCCCGCGCTGTAGTGGACGTGCACAGGTGCGGTGGTGCGCTCGCGCTCCTGGGCCGCGGCGTGGGCAGCGCGCAGGGAGGCGCGGGTGTCACCGGCCGGGAAGGTGTCCACCTGGACGGGGCGGTGGCCGGTGCAGTCTCGGCAGGTCATGGATGCCTCCTGGGATGCTGGGTGTTCCGGCCTAGAACGGGGGCTCGTTGCCGGACTGGGTGCCGCTGGCGGGCGCATCGGTGGCATCCCACGGGCTGGCGCCGGCCGGGGCGGAGGTGGGGCGCTTGGCTTCGATGGCGACATTGGTGAACCGCAGCGAGGCGCCGATCTCGTCGACCTCCAGGGCGAGCATCGAGCGGTTCTCGCCCTCCGGGGTCTTCCAGTTGTGCTGGCGGATGCGGCCGGTGGCCACCACCCGGGAGCCCTTGGCCAGGGATTCGGCGACGTGTTCGGCCAGGGTGCGCCAGGCCGCGCAGCGGAAGAACGTGGACGTGCCGTCCTTCCATTGGCCGGTGTCCTTGTCGAAGGTGCGCGGGGTGGAGGCGACGGTGAACTTGGCCAGCGCCTGGCCGCCTTCGGTGAACTTCAGCTCCGGGTCGGCGGTGAGGTTGCCGACGATGGTGATGGGGGTTTCTCCCATGGCCATGGGTTGCTCCTTGTCTGGTAGGTCAGGCTGCTGTTGCCGGGCGGGTGAAGGTGTCGTACTGGTCGTTGGTGATCAGGCCGCTCTCGCGCCATTCGGCGAGCAGGTCGGCTTGGCCGTCGGTGACGGTGCACTTGGCGCACAGGCGCCCGGCCGGGCGGCGCTGCTTGCGTGTGCCGGGCGGGCGTTGGCCCCATGTGCAGGCCGCCAGGCCGGCGGCTTGGGCTTCTTGCTCCAAATCCCGCAGCGCCTTGGCGGCGTGGGGGTAGAAGAACGCGATTTCATCGAGTTCACCGGGCTTGGCGAATGCCCCGCACAGGCACTCCCCGGACATGTGCAGATGCACGGTGACCTCGTTGAGGGGGAGTGCCTCCGGCCAGCACAGGTGATGTTGCGCGTGCTGGTGCGGGAGGTTGCAGCGGTGCCGGGCGCGGTATTCGCGCATGTGGGCATCGGTCCAATGCACCAGCGGGCAGACCCACAGCAGGGCGCCTTCTCGGTCGACCTCTTGGGCGTTGCGAAAGCGCCGCTCGGTTTCCGCCCAGCGCATGCCGCTGAGGTAGACCAGGTTGCGGCTCCGGCCGTGTCGGCCGATGATCTGTGCGCGCAGTCGCTGGAGTGGCTCATCCTTGAGCCGGCGATACATCACCGTGTGCCCGGCCGGGCCAGGGAAGCCCTTCCACACCGGGCGGCCGATGTTCTTGCCCCGAGTGGAGAGCACTCGGCCCAAGACCAGGTCGGTGTAAGTGTGCTTGGGATGCAGCTCGTGCAGGGGCAGGCCCCAGGCGGCGACCACGGCCCGCACATGTCGGGTGGTCTCCGGGATTCCGGTGCCGGTGTTGACGTGGGCGATGGCATTCACGTGGTGGCGGAAGAGGTGGTTGACGACGATCGAGTCGTTGCCGCCGGAGAGCAGGCCGATCGTGGCCACGACCGGGAAGGCGGCCAGGACGCGATCGAGGATGGCGTGCGAGCGGGCGATCGCCTCATCCAAGGTCAGGGCCTGAAGTTCGGCGTCTGCCTTGGGGGGCTTCTTGCGGAGCTGGGAGGGCATGCCCGGGAACATGTCCCCGGTCGGCGATCGTTGGGCGTTGCGACTGCTCACGCAGACCTCACCTTCGAGTACGCAGAATTTGGTGGATGACGGCTTGTCAGTGCCGCCGGATACGGTGATCTGATCGGCTGCAAGGCGCGTCCCGACGGGGCGATGACACGGGAAGAAGAGCGAGATATGACGGCGTGGTTGGCGCTGGTCACTGGAGAGGACCGCGCACGCTCCGGCGAGCTGTACGACGATGTGCTGGGGGTGCACTACAGCTGGGACGACACCGTGGCCAACCACGCCACGGTGGCCGTGGGCGACTTCATCGCGATGTGGAACAGCGAGACCCTGCTGGGCATCTCGGTCCTGGAAGCCATCGACACCACGATGGGCATGAAGGACATCCACCGCTGCCCGAAGTGCAACGACACGGAGATCAACCCGCGCAAGACAAAGACGCCCCTGTTCCGGTGCGCGAACAAGGGCTGCAACTTCGAGTTCGATGAACCGGTGAAGGAGTCGAAGAAGGTCAAGCAGTACCGCGGCACCTACGAAGCCGGCTGGGTCAGCATGGAAGGCACCCTGTCCGGCGCGGAACTACGGCAGTTGTGCGTCCACCCCAAGGCGCAGAACAGCTTCCGCCGCCTGAAGTGGGACCAGATGCGTGCCGCCCTCGCCCACAAGGGTCAGAGCCTGCCGCTTGGGGTCGTCGAGACCACCGAGAAGTCCATCGCCGGCGGCCACGGCACCGCCACCGTGCGGGTCCGCAAGGGCCAAGCCAGCTTTCGCAAGCAGCTGTTGGACACCTACGGCGAACTCTGCGCCTTCAGCGGCCCCCTGCCGGCAGCCGTTCTGGAGGCGGCGCATCTGTATAGCTACGCCGCCACCGGAGACCACAACGGCGGCGGCTTCCTGCTGCGCCGCGACCTGCACCGGCTATTCGATCTTGGTCTCATCGCGATTCACCCGGAGACGTTGGTACTGGATGTTGCAGACGAGATCGGCCAGTACCCGCTCTACAAGGCCCTGCACGGGCAGCCGCTCACGATCTCTGCGCTCACACCCAAGCAGCACAAATGGATCGGGACTCACTGGCAGATGCACCGCGAAACCTCGGCGTGACAACATCACGCATCCTTCGTCACAACGTCAGTGGTGATTGATGGTGCCCTGAGCGCGGCCAAATAGGCCGGTCGCGGTGATGTGCTGGGTGATTTGCGTACGTTCCGCAGCGCGGGCGCGGGCGGCCCGGATCAGGGTGACGCCGGCAGCGCCGCCGATGGCGATGAGGGCCACGGCGGCCCACAGGGCCTGACTCATGGCGATCAGTCCGGGGGCGGCGTAGGACAGGCCGATGCCGGCCGCGGCGATGCCTCCGCCGATGGTGGGGGCGAGCAGGGCGGTGGTCTTGGCCCACACCGGCACCGGCCGCGCCACCGCTGGTGCGGGGGCCGGGAGTTGGGGAGGGGGCTGGGTGTAGGCGAGGGTGCGGGTGCCGTCGGGCAGGAGCACCGGCTGGATGCCGGGCGGGATCTCGTGCGGGAGCATCGGCGGGTAGTGCAGCCCCGTGGGTGGGGCAAACGCGTTGGGGCGCTCGGGTGCAGTGGTGATCGTGTAGGGGTCGGGGTGGTCGGGCACAGTCTCTCCTGCGGCGGGTGGGGCGGGGTCAGGATGTGATGTTGGTGAGGAAGTGGGCGGCGGAGCGGCAGGCGGCGTAGATGGCGCTCTGGGCGCCGGTGCCGGCGACGAAGAAGCCGAAGAGGAACAGCACGAGCGCGCTGCCGACGCCGACGTGCCGGCCGCGCAGCAGGACGAAGGTCAGGACGCCGAAGAGCACGACGGCGGAGAGGGTCAGGGCCATGCGGACTCCTGTCACAGTCATGGATGAGCGAGCCCGGGGCCGGAGGGATCCACGGCCCGGGGCTCGCCGGTAGGGGAAGGTGCCGGGCCGGGCCGGGCCGCTATGCGTCGGCCGGGGCGTAGACGCCGTGATCGGTCTGCGCGATGCGGCCCTCGTCAGCCAGTTCGGACAGGGCGTTGCGGATCGAGCCCGGTGCGGCGTCGACGGCGTCGCGGATCTGTTTGGAGGTCATCTCGCCGGTGAGGACCGCAAGGATCTTGTCCTTCACCGTCGTCCGCACCGGCTTCGCGGCCGGCCGGACCGCAGCCGCGCCGCCGGTGCCGCTGGTGTCGCCGTCGTCGGTGTTCCAGTCGCCGTATAGGTTCCCCAGTGCCTGGGTCTCGCGTTCGTTCAGGGTGTTGACCGCCCCGCCCTCGGGGAAGATGTCGTCCAGGTTGTGGCCGGTGCCGTCCTTGGGCAGGTGGACGTACAGGGCGCGCATCATGCGCGGTGCGTCGCCGTTGAGGACGTGGCCCATGCCGGCGGTGGGTTCGCCGCGTTCGGCCTGGGTGATGCCTGCCATGCGCTGGGCCATGGTCAGGCCGCCGCCGATGACGGTGGGGATCTGAGCCAGGCTCACACCGTCGGGGAGCATGCCTTCGGTGGCCTGGCGATCGGAGATGCCGGAGACGGTACGCAGGACGATGCCGGTGCCGGAGCGGGTCTGTTCGCGCAGGGAGCGGTCGCCGCCGGTGCGGGCCAGGTCCAGGGTCTGGCCGCCGAAGCGGATGCCGATGCCGTACTTGCGGCCCCGTTCGGCGATGTAGACGGCGTTCTGTGCGATCTCCTGGCCGTCTGCGGAGTCGTCGCACAGGCCGTTGTACTCGTCCAGGGAGAGCATGAGCAGCGGGTAGGGGGACGCGGCGGAGAAGTCGTGCCCCACTTCCTTGTTGATCTGGCCGCGGATGCTCATCAGGGCGACTGCGGCGCGGGTCGCGCGGGCGGCGTAGGGGCGTCCGGAGCCCTGCCGGTCGATGTAGGCGCCGGCCGCGGTGAGTTGGGCGTCGGGGTCCAGGGAGGCCATCCAGGAGACGGCGCCGGCGTTGGCCTCGGCGGCCAGGCAGAGCACGAAGGCGACGGTCTTGCCGGAGCCGGTGACGCCGACGACGTAGCCGTGCAGGGCTCCGGTCTCGCCGAACAGTCGGGCTTCGGCGTCGGTGCCGTCGTGGGCGGTGCCCAGCACCCAGTAGCCGTTGGCGTCCGGGGTGACCAGCTCGCGCGTGGCCTTGCGGGTGCCGGTGAGCGGGGCCGTGTCGTACAGGGTGATCAGGGCCTGTGAGCCGCCGTCGGTCTCCGCGATCAGCCGCATCGCTTCGGCCTTGACCCCGAAGGCGGAGCAGAGTTGGGCGTGGTTGAGGCGGACGACCTGGCCGGGTTCGACCTGCGCCAGGATCATTACCTTGCCGGGGCGCTGTTCGATGCGGACTACGGTGCTGCCGGGGATCGCGCCGTCCGGGCTGGCCACGCGTTCGGCCCACATCGTCTCGAACGTCACGCCGCGCGGGGGCGCGGACGGCGTCACGGTCAGGCGCTTGATGCTCGGGCTGGCCTTGGGCTCCGGTTCCAGCGACACCCGCGGTTCCGGCACGTGGAAGGCGGCGGCGATGTCGGTCGGGTCCATGCGCGGTACGGCGGTGCCCTTGGGCGCCACCACCAGGGCGGTGAAGTCGGGCCGTCCGGGGGTGCGTTGCCGGATGCTGGTCAGGCGTGTGCCCTGCGAGACGGGCGCCTCGGCCCACAGCCGGGCCACGAAGGACTCGAAGTCAGTCGGCAGCGCGGCCGTGCCGTTCTGGCCGGGGACCCATCGGGCGCGGGTGATCGGCAGCCATGCGGCCATGATCCCGCCCCAGGCCACGGGGGCGGTCATCTCCCACCACGAGGTTCCGGGGACGGTGGCGGATGCCGCGTACAGGGCCGCGCCGGAGAGGACGGGAAGGCCCCGCTGGCACGCCTTGAGCGCCTTGGGGAAGCTGCCCACCTTGGCCCGGTGGTAGAGCCAGCACAGGCACCCGGAGCCCAGCAGGGCCACGGCGCCGTGTACCCCGCCGTTTCCGAGCTGCGGCAGCGTGGCCAGCCCTGCGGTCGCGGCCCCGTACGCGGCCAGCTCAGCCTTTGCCCTCACGGGCATCTTCTTCATCACGGGACGCTCCTCCCGGTGCGTGGAATGGCAAGGGCCGCACTCCGAGGTACGGAGTGCGGCCCGGCGATGCGGCGCGGGTCAGGACTGCCGGTAGTAGCCCGGCTTGGCCTGCCGCGCCCTGGAAGCCGCGGCGGCGGTGTGGATGCCGCCGTACTCGGCCTGGTGCTGCGCTTTGAGGTGGCCGGCGGCCTGGCCCATCGCCTCGGCTGCGGAGGCCACGCGCATCCCGCCGCCTGCCACGCGGCCGAAGGCGGCGGACACCTCACCGATCGCGGCGGTGTGCCGGGCGTCGACTTCTGCGGCGGCGCACATCTCGGCCAGGTCTGCCGATGCCTTGGCGTTGCGCCGCATGCGGTCCTTGACCACCTGGGCCCGCTCCTGGAGGGCATCGGCGGCGGCCTTCAGGCGGGTGAGCTTGGCCTGTAGAGCTGTGTATCCGTTGGACGGGCCGTCGAAGCCGACGGCCGGTGCGATCGCGCTCACGGGTCCTCCTTCTAGTTGTGGTGTCTCAGGACGTTGGTGCCGCTGCGAGGCGCTCGCGATAGGCGCGTTGGCGGCAGGCGCGAGAGCAGTAGCGGGCGGGGCGGCCGGTCGCCGCAATAGCGACAGGCCGTCTGCATGGGCGAGCGGAGCAGCGGCGCCGCTCGCGCCGGGTTTCGTCACGGGTTACGTCACGCAGGAGCGGCAGGGGCGGTGCGTCCTTGGCGGTGATTTCCCACAGGGTGCGGCCCACTTGCTCGGTACCGAGATTGTGGCGGGGGCGACTGGGGGCGTCCCATCCAGCTCGCGCAGGCCGGGCAGCTGCGCGACGCCAACCGGCGGCCCGCAGACTGGCGCCGCTTTCGCCGTCCTGGGTGTAGGTGATGGCCCGCCGATGCCCACTGGCCTTGGCGGTGCGCCAGGCGGCGCCGTACAGCGCGGAGCAGGCGTTCGGGCTGCCGTCAGTGGCCAGGCGGGTGACTTCGACGGTGAACCCATCATCGTAGGCGCGGGCGACGGGGCGGCCGACGATGGCCACGCCGATCAACTGCCCTTCTGCGGTCAAGGCTCCGAGTGAGAACTTGTGCCCTTGAGGGGCTGCGTGATGGCGATGGACGCGGTCGACGTACGCGCACGCGTCCCGGAAGGCCATCGGCACGACGGTGATGGTCATCTGCGTGGCACCAATCTCCTGAGATGGCACATCAGTTTTCGTTGTGCACGCGGGCGCTGGGCACGAGGAGTCCGGCATCTGCGGTGGCGTCGGCCACTGGCCGGTGGTCGCGGTTCATGGCGGTCTCCTCCGCCTCGGACAGTTCGGCCGCATCCAGTGCGGCCCGCGCCGTGCGCTCGGCCTGGTTGAGGAGGTCGGCGACGGTGTCGCGCAGCGCGGTGAGCGCGTTCGCGGTGCGCTGGCCGGTGACGTTGTGGGCTTGGGACAGGTCTTCTGCCATGTCTTCCAGGGCCCCCAGCAGCCGGTCGGCCCCCTTGGCCAGCGCGGCGCATTCGTCGTGGGTTTCTAAGCCCTGGGTCGTCAGCTCCTCCAGGGCCTTGAGGACGTCATCCAGTGTGACCTCGGTGGCGTGCTGCGCGGGCAGGCCCCCTTGAGGGACGGTGACCTGGGCCTTGGGCATAGGAATCGGATCCTTCCTGTGGGTGGTGCCGGGGCGCTGGCCAGCGGGGCGTTGTGGTGCGCGGGGCAGGGCCGGGGGCCCGGTGCGCGGCAGGCCGCGCCGGCCGGTCTCCACGGGGGCCGGCTCCCAGCGCCGTGCCTGGCTTCCGGGGCCCGCGTCGGCCCGCTCCACCGTGATCGTCACGGGCTCCGTAGCATCCTCGTCATCCCAGGGGGAGGTACGCGGCTCCCAGGCGAAGCCGCTGTCATCACCCTCCCCGCCGGGGCCGGTGTCGGCACCGGGGGTGGCTTCGGACGGCTCTTGTTCGTTCTGCGGACCGTGCTTGCCGCGGGACTTCTTCGCCTTCGGTTTGGGCTTGCGGGGTCCTTTGCGGGGCCCGCTGACGGGGTCTCCTGCCTTGTCGCGCCGCTTCTTCCAGCGCTCTTCGGCCCGCTCGCCTACCGCCTGCCAGAACGTCGTACGGTCGTCGTCCGGTGCGCTCGTCTTCTCGTTGGTCTTGGGCTTGTTGGTCTTGTCCGGCCCCGGACCGTCGGGCTTCGCCCGGTCCTTGCGCGGGCTCTTGGCCCGGTTGGGATCGGGCGGGCTGTCCTTGGGTGTCTTGGGTTTGTCCGTCTTGGTGAGAACCGGCGTGGGGGACTTCCGGCGCTTCCAGCGATCCTCGATGGCCTGGCGGGTCGCCTGCGGCAGGGTGGTCCGGCCGCTCTTCGCCCCCGTGGGCTGCGGCTTTCCGCCCCCGGTGCCCCCTGACGTGGTCTTGCCGCCCTTCGCCCTGGCCCCGCTGTCCTTCATCTTGGGCCCGCTGTCTTTCGTCTTGGGCCCGTTGTCTTTGGCCTTCGACTTCTTCGGCTGGTCCGTCTTGGCCAGGACCGGTTGTGTGGGCCTGCGGTGGTTCCAGCGCTCCTCGGCGCCCTTGCGGGCCGCCTGCGGGAGCGTGGCGCGGCCCTGCTTCGGCGTACGGGGCGAGGGCGCTGCCCCTGTCTTGCCGTTGGCGGCTCCGGGGCGCTTGCCACCCCTGGCCGCACCGGCGCCCCGGCTCCCCACCGCGCCGTCCGCGGACCCGCGCGGCTTCTTGCCTGCGCCGCCTGGATGCCCGGGCGAACCATGGCCGCTCCGGGCACCTCTGGGCTGTCCCAGTGGCCCCTTGGGCCCCTTCAGGTGCCCCGCATCATGGCGTAACCCCCCAACGCCCCTTCCGTATGGCCCCCTGGGGCCCTTCCCGTAGCCCGCCGGGCCGTTGGGCCCGCCGTGGCGTCCGGAGCCGCCCCAGGCCCGTCCGAGCGCCTTCCTGCCGTATTCGTGGGACGGCTGAACGCCGTTGCCGCGAAGGGCCTTTGCTCGCTGGCAGTCGGTCTGCGCGGCGTACTTGGCCGCGTCCGCGTTCGCCTTGGCCGCCAGCAGCTCCAGCTCGCGCCGGTGGGCGGCGTTCTCCGCCCGGCGGGGGCCGGACTCCTGGATCCAGGTCCGCAGCCCCTCGAAGGCGGCCAGAGCGATCGCCAGGATCGCCGCCATCGATAAGGCCCCGGTCCGGGGCGGCCCGGCATCCGGGGCCGGATCGGAGCCGAAGGCGGCCGGTGCCAGGTCCGGGGCCCGGGGCGCGACCGGCACCGGGGGCGCGTCGAACGGCGATATCCGAACGGGCTCCGCCGCCGGCCCCGGCTCGGCGGCGGGCGGTGCCAGGGCCGGGGCGGGCGGGGTGGCCGGGGGCGGCAGGGAGCCGATCCGGGGCAGCGAGTACACGTTGTCCGGGCGCTCGTCGTCGGACACGTGCCCTCCCTTCAAGGTGACTGCCGGTCACGGGAGAGGACCCGCCTCGCACGCGTACGTAGCACGCGTGGTTGGGAACCTCAACCCCCGGTATCGGCACGGGTGATGATGACAATGACGCTCACACGCAGTGAGCTCGGTAGATCTGCTCCAGACCGGCGGACAGGGCGTTCCACACCGCCGGATCACCGGTCCGCTTGGCCTTCTGCAAAGCCGCGACCTTCACCAGGTCCAGCCACACCCGGGCGAACGCCTCCGGGCCCTGGCGGTGGGCCTGTTCGAAGCGCTGGTTCCAGTGCGCGGCCTTCTTCACGGACATGCCGACAACGCCCATCACGCACCCCTCTTGTCGAAGAAGTCGCCGAGCACCTTCGGCGTGCCGGACGGCTCACCCTCGCTCTCCGCGGGGGCCAGGCGCTCCAGGGTCCGGGCCGCCGCGTTCTGCGCGATCGCCATGGCCTGGCCCTTCATCTGCGCCTTATGCAGGGCCTTGTTCTTGCGGTCGTCCGCCACCTTCTCCGGCGCGGTCTGCTCGTAGGCGGCCACCGTGCCGTTGACCGCGCGGGCCGCCTTGCGCATGGCCCTGGCCGCACCCCGCAGCGGCTTGGCCCGCCGCTTGGCCCGCAGCCCCGCCGACCAGGGCATATCCCCCTTGACCCGGCGGCCCTTCAGGTCCGCCTCCAGCGCATCGGCCAGGTAGTCGTAGGTCTGTGCGTCGGTCAGCAGCGACGCCCGGTGCTGCGCCTGCCACGCCTCGCGCTCACCCTCCAGGGCAAGCGCCTGCACGCCCGACGTCACGCGCGAGGCAATGTCCTTTCCTCCACTCACGGATACCTCCTCATCTCCTGCCAGGCCGGGGCGGTTGGACCACTCCGGCCGCTTGCCGTCTGCCGTCCGGCAGTCGCAGTGAAGGCCAGCCCGCGCATCGCAGGCTGGCCTTCACTGGTGGTGCCGGCATGAGCCCCGTGTCTCACCGACCGGGGCTTAGATCTGGTTGGGCTCAAGGGAGAAGAACAGGACGCTGAGCGGTCCGTGCTCGCCCTTGAGCTGCTGGATCAGGTACTCGAAGCAGGCGGCCCGGGTGGCACCGACCGGAACGTTCATGATCCCGTTGCGGGTGAGGTGCCGATCCGTCCCGATCTGCGCGGTGATGATGAAGTGGAAGGGCGCGCCCGGTGCGCTGCCGGTCGCGGGGGCCGTCACCATGCGCCCCCGGCGCGGCCGGGGCGCATCTCGTCGTGGTCGGGGTGGCTGGCGGCGATCTCCTGCCAGCGCCGGTTGTCCACCGCGTCGGTGTGCCGGACGTGGACCTTGAAGGCGCAGCCCGGAACCTTGCAGCGGTGCGTGGTGGTTACCAGCCCATCGGCCAGATTGACCAGTGCCACCCCGATGGCGATCAGGGTGGACAGGCCGTAGCTGACCAGGTACCGCACCGGCACGTCATAGTCGGCGAGGCCCAGGCTGTTGCTCACGGCCGCCGCGGCGGAGATGGCCACAGCGGCGAGCAGGGCGTAGCGGTGCACGGTCTTCGTCACGAACGGTCTCCTTTGCGGATTCAGATCAATGGCGCGTGCTGGTCGGCCTGCGGCATGGCGAACAGCCCGTCCTGGACTGCCTGTTCAGGCGCAGCGGCCTTGCGGGCGAGGCGGCGGGTTCGGTGCGGCATTGCGGGCACCAGGCACGCAGGCGGCTTGCCGGCAGGGTGACCGCGACGCGTTCCGGGGTGGCCGCATCGGCGGGCGCGGCCAGCAGCCGGACAAGCGGGCCTCCCTTGCCGCCGTAGCCGTCGTGCACGAGCGGGCAGCGGCCCTCAGTCCTGGTGTGCCGGGTGCAGCACTGCCCGGTGCACTGGCACCGGTAGCCGGCCGCCTCCATCACCGCGCGCCACACGGCGGTGCAGGCGAGCGGTTCGGTCATGACGCCACTCCTGAAGGGTCGAAGCACTTGCCGAACGCGGCGGACATCAGCTCTCGCCCCCGCCCACGAGCGCCAGTTGCGGTGTCTGTTCGTCCTTGGCCAGGCGTTGGTAGACCTTGTGGACGTAGGAGGTGGAACGGGTGGATTTCCGCGCCGCCTCCGCGATCGTGGCCCCCGCCCCCCAGCACGCGCGGATCACAGCCAGCGCCTCGCGCGCCGACAGCTTCTGCTCTTCCGCAGCCTCTTCGGCTGCCGGGGGGACAGTGAGGGGATGCACCGCGCGGTCACCGCAGATGACCAGCGAAGCCCTGCCCACTGGCCCGTGCGCTGGGGAGGCGGGCCCGGCCGGGGCGGGCAGGGTGGACGGCCGGGGGGATGCGGGGTGGACGGCGGGTGTATCCACCGCGTGGCCGTCGGCGTCCACCAGGGCGCGCAGTTCGGTGATCTTCGCCAGGATCGCGCGGCGGTAGTGCGTGATCGCCTCGGCGAGGATGATCTGGAGGACCGGGGGGATGGAGTGGAGGACCAGCCCCGCCGGATCCACCCGGGCGGGGAGACCGAAGCCGGTGCCGGCCGGCCACAGGGAAGTCCAGCAGTTCATCACCCAGGTCCCCAGACCGGCGAACCAGCGCAGCGCGGAGGCCCATCCGGAGGGGTAGATGCCGTAGCCGGACAGGCGCCCGTCGAAGACGAGCACCGCCCCCAGCGCGCAGGCCACCATCGGATCCAGCAGCCACGCGATCCAGGGCGACACCTCATGGTCGATGGCGAACAGCGTCACGTTCGAGGCGGTGAAGACCAGCGCCACGAACGCCACCACCACCAGCACCGCGGTCAGCGCCTTCAGCAGCCTGACCAGGTCCGCGATCTGCTGCTCAAGGGGCACGGTGCCCGGCATCATGAGGCACCCGCTTCGGCCTCCGACCCGGCACCGGCGGTGACGATATCGGCGTAGGCGACCAGTTCCAGCGCCGCGCCCGCGTGATCAGCACTCGCACGCAGAACACGCGTGCGGCCATCACTCTGCACGCCGCAGGCCACGGCGTCCGGCGCAATGCCCAAGGCATCGCGCCATGCCTCGAAGCAGGACAGGCCGTCGAAGAACCCCAGCTCCAACCGATCCGGGTAGATCGTGGACACTCGCACGAACGGCGCCGGCAGGTGCCCGAAGTCCACGGCCAGCAGGCGCAGCGCCCGCAGCGGCACGGTCAGGTCATCCAGCGTCATGGCCTCGCACATCACGCCACCTCCGGCGCACCGGTCGCGCTGCGGTTGGCCAGTGCCCGGCGCTCCTCCAGCAGTCGGCGCCGGGTACGGCGCAGACGCCGCTCATCCACCGGCGACGGCGTACGGTCCAGCACGGCGATCTGCGCATCCAGGAGATCCAGCTCCGCGCGGATGACGGGCATCTCCCGCTCGATCGCGTCCAGTTCGGCGTCGCTCGGCTCGGTAGCGGGCAGTGCGCGAGCGGCCGGGATGGGGACAATGAGCTTCATGGGTCGTTGGTCCTCTCGGAATGGGACGGCCCGAAGCGGCCCCGGTGCTGCAACACCGGGGCCCCCCACGCCGTATGAAGTGCGGGAAGCGTGATGTGCGGCGTTCAGACGCCGTTGATGTACGCGGCAGCGGCGGCCACGAAGGCGGCATGGGCGGCGCGGGCCGCATCGCCGCGCGCATCCATGTCGGCCTGCGTCGTGGCGTCCGTGACGTCACTGAGCGCGTAGGAAGCGCCGATGGCGCCATCGGCGTGATGCAGGATCTCGCGGTCGCCGGTGACCATGCGCAGGGCGGCCTGCGCGTCGGCGACCTCCGAGCGGGTGCTCCAGCTCTCCCAGCGCGCCGCCGCCTGCCGGTCCGCCGGAGCGGCGTCGACCTTCATGCGCCAGCGGGTGTAGAGGGTCCGGCGGTGCGCGATCAACGCCCTGATCAGGGCCGTGGCCGCCTGCTCCTGCCGGGTGCGTAACGCCTCGGCGCGGGCCGCGTGTTCAGTGCGGGCCGCGCTGCGGGCCTGTAGGGCGCCGGCCACGAAGGCACCGCCCAGCGTCCCCAGAATGGCGATGGCACTGGTCAGCATGGCCTCCATCAACAACACCTCTCGAAGTCGCATAGCTGAAGTGGAAGGTGGTGCGATCGGCACGATTGACCGCGGACCCCGGCGGGGTGGACGCGGGGTATCGGGCGCTCAGGCCCGGCTCCTGGCGATTCGCAGCACGCCGGCGACCGCGGCGAAGGTGACCGTGGCGACCATGAACACGCCGCCGCAGCCTTCGTTGCCGTGCAGCACCAAGTGCTCCTCGCACTGCGTGCAGGGCTGGTTGCCGAAGCCGAAGTTCCGGCTATGGATCTCGGCGTGTTCCTCGCACGGGATACATCGCTCGTTGCTCATGACGAACTTCCCTCGTTGGGAGGCGGGTTGTGGAGTCGAACTCCGGCTCCCCTCAGCTCCGCCCGTACGCGATACCCCGCAGGGCGTCACGGACGGGCGGAGGAGGCAACCGGCGCGGCGATAGCCGCCGCGAAGCGGTCGGGAGGCGACCGGTTGGCCACGGCGCTCGTTCGCGCTCGCGGACCAGGGATGGAGCGGCGCTGCCGTGCCGGTCGATCACGGCTGCGCCCAGGGATGTCGTCGGTTCACGCCGATCCCCTCAATGAAGTCGGAACACGGCTTCACCGGCAGTTCGTTGCTGCGAACCACCGGCCCCGAGCCGGGATCATCGGGCGCGTCATCGTCACTGCTCTGACGCCAGCAGGGCGGCCCACACCGGGCGGCACCCCCAAGTGCAGAGGGTTTATCCGGAGCCGGTGGGCTTGGCGTTGCCGCCGACGACATCACCCGGTCGTCACGGGGGCGGTCTCACTCTTGCCGCCACGTACGTTGGGGCCCCGCTGTCCTTCCCCACATCCGAATCCGGTGGCGCCTGCCAGGCGCATAGGGGGAGAGCCACGATTCACCACGGCGGTTTGCCCCCGGACCCTCGCCCTAGGCACCTACCGCGACCGCCGCTCTCGCGTCAGCCCCGCACGATCACTCTTCAGTTCTCAAGCCGCAGTCGCTCCCTTCGAGGCGATCCGCCGATACGGACCTCTCCGGGCGTTTGTGCAGGTCAAGCAGGTTGAAGCACGCCCTTCCGCTCCCCGTTCGGGGTGCGATGGGCACGAATTCAGATTGACCCATGTCAATCTACGAGTCAAGCGGATGGCCCGGGAAACCCGGGATTGACCTAGGTCCGGTTACGCTCGAAGCTATGGATTCGAGCCCCAACGCCCCTAAGCCGACGGCCAAGGACATCGCAGCGAGATTCCGCAGGGAGATCAGCGACGGCGAGCGCGAAGCGGGGACGCGCCTGCCGGCCGCCCGCGCGCTGGCGAAGGAGCTTGGCGTTCAGCTCATGACGGTTCAGAGTGCGTACAGCCAGCTTCGAGATGAAGGGCTCGTCCTCACCCAGCAGGGGCGCGGCACCTTCGTACGCGACCCATCGGTGCCGCTCGGTACCGAGCCGGGTAGCAGCCCGGCGTACACCGCACTTGCTGACGAACTCAACTCGATCCATGATGCGCTCCGACTTCTTGGGGAGCGCCTTGATCGTCTTGAGCACGTAGTAGGGAGTGAGCCCCCACCCGCTCGATGAGGTTGTCTACCCGCCGCAAGAGGCGATCGGCGGTCACTCGCGCGTCCCTCAAGCTCGCCTTGACTAAAGCAAGTTCTGCGGCCGTCATGCCGCTCGGTCCACTGCTCTGAGCGTTGATCCCTGGCATGTCTAAGAGCATGTGGCTGCCAACGCCCGAGGACCCGGACAGACTGTCCGGGTCCTCATTCCTTGCAGGTCAGGGGTATTGACGTAGCGTCATTTCGCCGCACGCTCAACGGCATTCAGTACAGCGCCCCATGGCAACGGCCGCCCTGATGGGGCTTCGCGTGGCTCATAGAGTGGCCACACGGCTGGTCCATAGACGAGCGAGACGCCCGCCGTCCGGAGAGCCTCGATATGACCTCCCCACGCAGGATGCCGAGCGTGCGCTGCGTTCACCCGCGGGAAGACGACCACGGGGAGCCCCGCAGTCCCGATTGCCTCCCCCACCTGGGTGAGTGCCTGGTTGTCCATCAAGCCGAGAGCGAGTTTCGCGACCGTGTTGGCTGACGCGGGCGCGACGACGTAGCAGTCGACCGGGGGGTGCGGGCGCGCATCCCCCAAGCCGCGCGGTGCATCTCGCACAGGGAAGCCAGTCACCTTCTCCAACCGGTCTGCCTCACCGTTCTCACGGAGCCAATGCCCGGCAGTCGGGGTGAGCGTGACCGCCACCTGCCACCCCCGCTCAATCGCGGGCTCGACCAAACCTGTTCGGAGGGCTTCCACGCCACCGGCTCCCGCGCCGACGACCCCGAGCACTCCACGATCATCTGAACTCATTGCACCGCCCTGCACCGTTGAGCCATAACGAACACCTCGGACGAGCGCGAGCCGCCTGACACGGGAGCCTGCTTAATCAGGTCGCGCAGGGTCTCGCGCACCCTCGGATTGTTGCGTACGAGCTGGGGCGACGTGCGCTCCGCTGTCCGGAGTTCGCTGAACGCTTCGTCTCCCTGGCCAGCCAGCGAGAGAGCGCGGGCATAGTCAATGCGGTGCGAGACGCTGCGCTCCTGCGGCATGTGGTCGACATTGATCCGGCCGTGCTCAACCACGTACGTCACGTTGTCCAGGTCCAGCTCAATCGAGAGCCGGTGAAGCAGCACGTTCGTCGGACCGAAGCCGGTCTGCCAGTAGTTTTCGTCAGAGCCGAGGTCTTCCGCGAGCTGTTCCGCGCGGTTCAGCAAGCCCGCGGCCGTCTCGCGATCCTGATGGCGCGCTGCGGCTACGGCCGCTCGTAGGTGGATCATGCCAAGCAGGCTCAGGGCTTCGGGGTCGCTCTCATCGACCCGGGCCGCCAACCACCGAGCAGTGGTGTTCCCCAGCTCCAAGGCATCGTCATACCGGCCGTTGGACAAGAGAGCGTGCGTACCGGAGCGTGCGGCTGACGCGAGCACCAGCGGATTGTCCGACTCGTCAGCGGCTCGCATCGCTCGCTCGGCAGAGAGCCACGAGAGATCAGACTCACCAATCTTCGCGAGGGTCGTCGCTGCCAGGTGGTGGGTCCGCGCGGAGACTGCCCAGCAGTCCTGCCGGTCCTCAGTCCGTCGTGCCGCCCTTTCCTCCAGCTCCTGTGCCGTCTGAAGGAGACCAGGAAGCGCCACGATGACGCTACCGAGCCGACCCCCTTGGTAGTCGTTCCACGCGTGCTCAACCCGCACAGCCACGGGCGCGGGGGTGGGGAGCTGGGTTTCCGCCTCCGAGCCGAAGAGCAACCGCGAAAGACGCCGTGGGCTCATGAGTGCGTCGCGTACGGCCGGCACATCGTCCTGCTGCCTGTCGTCCTCTACGAGGAGGTCTTGTCCAAGCACGTCTCCGAGCGGCACGCGCAGGATCCTCGACAGCTCGGCGAGCATGTCGATGCGCGGCGGCTTCCGCCGACCGGTCTCGATCTTCGCGAGCCAATCAGTACTCCGGCCAACAAGACCTGCGAGCACCTCTTGCGTGTAGCCACGGCGCTTCCGATAGAACGCGATTCGTTCGCCGATGCTGAGGTGATCTCCAAGACCACGCATTGCGTGCTGCCTCCTGCTGCTGGTAGGGGCATGCTTCACGGTACAGAGCCGTCCCCGCGGCGGGTAGTCGCTCTTGATGTGCACCGCGACCAGTACGAGGGTCGGGCAGCCGTGAGCCTCCAACCCGGACGGTCTGTCTTGGTGTCCTTAACTGGCCGGGCCCTGAGGTCCCGTTGACGCCGCTTCCCCCCATGGGCAGCCTGTCGTGCAGGACCCGCACAGGGAGGGGCAGCGCGTGGAGTTCTGGTTCGTGTGCGGACTATGCGAGGCGGACTGCTGCGTCTACTGCGAACGCACCGGCTTCTGGAACAACCGCTTCGAGGATCCGGGCACGTTCTGGTGCTGGAACTGCGGGGAGGAGAACACAACCCCGCCGGGCCCGTGGACGCCTTGGGAAGACTGACCGCACGCGTCCATTGGCAGGCCCACGCACGTTCAGGTACGGCAGGCGCAGGTCAGCGCACCACCCATTCCTCGGAGTCGCTCCTCTACGCGCCGCACAGCCGCGTGGAGCTCGGGGGCAGCTCGCTGAATGAAGCGGCCCACGATCGTCTCCGGTCCGTACCGGTCAACGATCTCGGCAACCCGAGCATCAGAGCATGTGGGCTCGCCATCGGGGGTGGTCGTCATATCGCAGAACACCAGCGCGTCTACACGCGACGGGGCCTCCATCTCGAACTCGCTCGCCAACTCCTCCCGCAGCCCGCGCTCCTCGGCTTCAAGCAGGGCACAGGAATGGTGCGCGACCAGGCGCACGACTCGCTCGTCCATGCCTTCCTGCTCCCGCAGGAAGCGGGCCCCATCGAGCGGGTGGAAGCCGGTCGTTGCGATTAGGGGCGAGTAACCGACGTCGTGTAGCACCGCAGCGGCTTCCATCACTTCGGCGTCACCACCGAGAATCGGACGGAGCGACTGAGCCCTTGTGGCAACTCCGAGAGAGTGCGCCCAGCGCCGGGGCAGCTGCTCAGCCAGCAGCGATTCGGCAAGGGCATAAGCCCGCTGCGTAAGGTCCATGCTGCTCATCCCGTGTAGCTCAGCTGGAGAACGGTGAGCGTCTTTGTGATCTGGCCGACCAGGAGGACCGCGATGGTGTGCTCTGTGATGAGCGTCCGGACGACGCCGTCATCCTCGCCGTACGGTTCCGTGGCATCGATCGGGTCCTCACAGGCGGCGGCCAGGGCGAGAGATAATTGCTCGCTGGCCTCAGGGGGCAACGCGTCGTGCACCGCTTCGGCTGCCGGGTCGTACTTGAGCCGGTAGGTCATCAGGCGGCGCCGCGGCTTCGGGCTGCGGCAGCGTCTGCCTGAACACGCTCGGTCATGTCGACCCATTCCCCGGGGATCTCGCCTGTGGCGCGTTCCGCTGCGGCGAGCGTACGACCACGTTCCGCGGCGGCGGACATGCCGGCAGCGATGCTCTGCCACTTGGCGAAGACAGTCAGCAGCTCGTGAGCCGGAGCACGGTTGATCTCACCGACGAACCTCTGGCTCAGCGTCGGGTTGCCCAACGCTTCGCAGATGGTTTCGATCGTCCAAGCTCGGTCGTTCATCGTCCTGAGCCTCCTGAGATCGCGGCCGTCTCTATGTACCTACCGTACGCGCGTCTCGCTCGCTTGCTGATGGGTTCTGCGGCGCATGCAGAGGCTCGAACACCTCATCACCGTTCAGCCACAACGCCGCGCCACGGAAAGCCTGGACGGCATCCTGGCCCTCCGTGTTGACATCCCAGGGGGTGCCATGACCCGGTCCACAACCACACCGCGCCTTTACACGCGCCCATGGCATCGCTGGGCTTGGGCAGCCGTCCCGCTCCTCAGCATCACGACCCTGACGTTCGTGCCGTTCCTTATTGCCTGGCGCCGCCGCGTCGTCACCTGGCCCGTCGCGGCCGTCTACGCCGCTCTCAGCGGCACTGTCATCGGCCTCGCCATCGCCCAAGCCAAAGTCGGCCCCTGGTTCACAGCTGCCGCCTGGGCGTACATCATCGCTGCAACCATCCATCTCATCCTCCTCGACCGCAGCTCTGAGGCGCACGAGCAGGCCGCGACGCCTCGCAAGACACTCTGACGGCAAGTGCGGCCAGGCTCTCCGGCCCGCGCCAGGTGGAGACTCGGAAGCGCTGACCTGCGCCGCTGCCTGGAGACATCGAGTTGGTCATACCGGCAGGTGTGGGGAGTGTTGATGATGGCCACGAATCCTGCTCGTTCGCCGATCGGGCGGCAGAGCGACTGGCTGGCGCAGGGACTTGGCCCGCCCCCGGTGGGGTTGCTCAGAGGACAGCGTCTATGACATGTGGACAGTTACCAGTAGGGGTCGCCTACGCGCAAGATATTGCGGACGAACGGCGGGGAACCGTAGCTGACGAGGGCCGGAGCCCAGAACCAGCCTTCTAGCCCTCCGCCGTCTTGCGCGGGCGGCCACGACGGTTGGCTGAGCGCAGACCAAGGTGCACGAGAGTTCGCACATGGTGCATCTCTTTGAAGGCTGCATCGCGAGCAAGTTCCTTCAGGACCCTCTCTGTGGCAGCCTCATAGTTGGTTCGAGCTCCACCCGCAGTGGTCGGCGACCAGATGACATCGCCGTTCTGGGCAGTCCCCTTCTCAAAGCGGACGAGCGTGCCCTCGAAGAGGGGATGCTGCTTCTGCTCAACACCGTCCACCTTGCGGATCTTGCCCTCGGATCGCCCCCATGAGAGCTCTGCGAGTGCATCGATGACATCACGCAGCGGAACACCACAGAACCGTGCAGCACCGAGGACGCCACCGATCACGTACAGGCCAGCTGGGGAGCCATGCAGGTATTCCGCACGGAACTGTTTAGGTGACAAGCCCGCTCCGTCAGAGGAGCGGCGCAGGTCCTTCCAACCAGGGATCTGCTCGTACGCGTAGTCGAGAGCAGCCACGGTTTCGCCGACGACCTTCTCCAACTCGTCGTTGAGGTTGCCGGCAGCCCCGGCTCGCTCCTCGAGGGCCTTGCGCACGTTGGTCTCGCGCGCGTCCGGGGTTCGGTCCCTGAAACCGACCAAGGTGGCGGTAGTGAATCCCCGCATGTGTGCGGTCGAGTACAGGGCCTCTTCACGTGCGGCAGAACGCAGGTAGACAAGGCGCGCGGGTTCGTCAGTGAGGAGCCGTGCACGCCGCCCAACCTGGGTGCCGAACCGGTTCGCGTACGAACTCTGATCGAGTGCTGTCATGAGGGCGGGCGAGATCGGCTTCGTCAGCCCCGCCACCACGAACATCCTGGTGACCTCATCGCGATCGCTCTGTACGAGTACCTGGATCGGAGCGGCACTCGACTTAAGGATGTTCTCCTTCTCCTGGTCTTCGCCGAAGGAAGCACCCTTCACTCGCTCCCAGACCCGTGCGAGCGCTTCCAGCGTGTGCTGCCCGTTCTCGATGTGCATGGGCGTGCCCTGATAGACCGTGAGCATGCCGAACTCGACGCCCGGGGAGACGGTGTTGTACGGCTTCCAGCGGTACGTCTTCTCGTCGTCGATGTCTGTGGGAATGGCAAGCTGGATCTGCTGAATCGGGGTGTCGGGGCGATCGTAGAGCCCGTTCGCGATCTTCTCGACGTGCTTGAAATCGATAGGGCGGTTGCCGTACTCCTCGTCATCAAGGTCGAAGTCTTTCCGGACGATAACCCCTGATTCCGCCCGTGCCCTCAGCTCCACCAGAGCCGGCAACGGATGCACGAAGTTGAACGACGGCATCTTCCCGATCATGGTCCGGAACGCCGGAGTCTTGAACGAGACCGGGCGCATGTCCATGCCCTCAGCCGTGGCCTGCATGTCAGCCTCGGACGTCATCAGCTTGCCCCCTCAAGATTTTGCCTGGCGATTTTTTTTCTTCCCGCCTAGCACGCGCGTCGCGAGCGTAATCTCATCCCACGTCGTCCCGCAACCGGCTTCGAGCCACTCGGCAGCCTGCGCGCACTCCTGTTGGTCAATCGCCGCGAGTATGCGCAGCTCAGGAGGTTGCCGCGACCGCATCGCCGGGCAGCAAGCTCGATCGCGAAGAGTAGCCACCAGGACGGTGCCGTCGGGGCGCAGGAAGTCGCCGCCCCTGCGGTACACGCCACGCGAGACGCCCCAGGGTCGACCTCTACGACCTTGGGTAGTTGCGGCGAGTCACTCCGTGTGATTACGCTCCCCTCGTGAGCTAGGCGGGATAAAAATAAATCGCCAGGCTAAAAAGGAGGGGAACCGTGCCGGGCAAGAACCTGCGGGTGGAGCGTTCAAGGGCCAGCGTCAACATCCCTGGGCGCACCGTCGCACAGCCACCGACCGGCACCCCGCAGGAGATCACTCTGACGCAGCCACCGTGGGACGAGCCGTCTCCGGAAGGCTGCGGAGGATACCGGATGTAGGTGGTGGAGCCGCGACTCGAGTCCATCAAACCTGAACGCGGCTCCACCCATAGCCCTCGAAAGGGGCCCAATGCCAGTAGACAGGAATTCACCCCCACCCGACAACCAGGGGGAACACCCCCTGCTCGACGACCGCAGGAGGCTGGTGACGGCGACGGACGCCGCAGTCCGGCTCGTGTGGGCCGCCATCCTCTTGGCGCTCATCGACGTGTGGCTCCCGCTGAACCTCGAGGCGTATTTCGCCAGCATCCTAGGCGCCTATGGCGGATACCTTCTGGCTCGGTCGGGCGGCCCCCAGCCCCCGGCCGGCCTGTTGGTGACCTGATGAGGCCGTTCCCCAGTGGCATCGACGCCACTGGGGAACACCCGCATCACCGACGTGTCGACGCCACGGCGGAGGCCACGAGAGCGGCGGAGGAAGCTGTTCCGGTGAATACGCGGTGACGGACGACGATCCCGCCGCACGCTCCCCCCTCCGCCGCAGGCCAGCGCAGCACGAGGGTGGAAGCGTCCGTCTCTCTTCTAAGCACTTGGCCGCAGGTTCGAGTCCTGCCGGGGGCGCCCCGTGCGCACCACTTCCAGCCCTCCCTCGTGGAGGGCTTTTCCATGGTCCGAGGGACCCTAGCCGGGATCGCGTAGCGAACGCGTAAGCGATGGTCCGTCCCGCGGATAAGGTCCAAGGTGATCGGCCGCGATCGGCCATGACGGGGTGGCGCAGGTGACGCGAGGGGGTAGTGGGGTGAGCGAGGGGTCCGCCGGGTGGATACGGGTGCCGGTCGGGGGCGAGGCCGGGCGGTGGGCCACGCGGGGGCGATGCCGGAATGTGCTGCTGATCGCACACAACGTGACATCGGTGACCCGGCTGCTGGATGTGCTGCCGCTCTTCCGTGACGACGTACGGGTGCAGTTGCTCGCCACATGCACCGGGTCGTCGCCGTTTCAGGCCGGGGTGCCGGAATTGCTGGCGAAGATCGGTGTGCCGGTGCTGCCGTGGGAACAGGCTTTGGCCCTTCCGGTGGATCTGGCCATTGCAGCCAGCTTCGGCGGTCAACTGTCCAGCATTTCCGGGAAGTTGGCCGTGCTGTCACACGGTGTTGGCTACAATAAGAAGCTCGCGATGCCGGATGCCGGATGCCGGATGCCGGAAGCCGGAAGCCGGAAGCGCCCGTGTTCGGGATGGCGCCGGAATGGGTGCTGGCGGATGGGGTTCCCATTGCGGATGCGATGGTGCTCTCGCATCCCGAGCAGGCCGAGCGACTGCGGATTTCCTGCCCGGAAGCCGCACCGACCGCGGTGCTGGCCGGGGACCCGTGCTTCGACCGGATGCTGGCGGCCCGGGAATACCGGGACCGCTTTCGCCGCGCGCTAGGGGTACGGCGCGGGCAGCGGCTCGTACTGCTCAATTCCACGTGGAATCCGGAGTCGCTCTTCGGAGACGGCGGCGACGATGTGCTGCTGGCCCTGCTGACGCGCCTGACGGCGGAGCTGCCTGCCGATGAGTACCGGACCGCCGCGGTGCTGCATCCCAACATCTGGCACGGACACGGCCCCGGGCAGATCCGCACCTGGCTCGACCGGGCGAGGCGGGCGGGGCTCGCGCTCATCGATCCGCTGGAGGGCTGGCAGCAGGCGCTGATCGCGGCGGATGCCGTCATCGGCGACTTCGGGTCGGTCTCGTACTACGCCGCCGCGCTGGGCGTTCCCGTGCTGATCGGCGCTATGTCGTCCGGCGCTCTGGCGGCCGAAACTCCGGTCGCTGATTTCGTACGCAAAGCGCCAAAGCTGGATGTGTACGCGCCCTTGCGCGCTCAGGTGGACGCCGCGATCGAGGCGATACCGCGCCATGAGCCGGAGTGCGGGCCGGCGGAATTGACGACCTCGGTTCCGGGCGAGGCGGCAAAGCTGTTGCGACGGCTCTTCTACGAGCTGATGGATATGCCCGAGCCCGTACAGCCCGCGCTGCTGGAACCGCTGCCCTTGCCCGCCTACGAACCGCCGCGGCATCAGGCGCCCCTGCGCGTACTGACCGAAATCCGGAAAGGGAAGCCAGGGGAGACGGATGTGGTGACCGTGATCCGCCACGCCGATCACCGGGGTGAGCCCGAGGGCTCCGGGCAGGGGCATCTGGCGGTGCACGAGGACACCTTGGATCCGGGACTGCTGTCACTGGCGGATGTCATCTTCAGGTACGGGGCCGCCGACGACCCGCGGTTCGGTACGCCCGCCGAGTGGACGCAGGAGGTCCTGGCCCGCCATCCGTACTGCGCGCTGGCCGCGTACATCACCGGTCCCGGCACCTGCACCGTCCGCGCCCGCGGCGGGGAGCCGGCGCGCCTGAGCGCGGACCGGCAGGCCGCCGACCCCGCCGCGTACGCCTCCGCTCTGCACGCCTGGCTGGCCGCCGACAACGAGAGCGGCGGCAAGGGGCTCGCTCAACTGGCGGCGGAGGGTCTGACCGTACGGACCGGCCGGACGGTCCATCGGGTGTCGGTCACGCCCCTCGATCCGCACTGCCCGCCGGGTCCGCCTCTCCCGGCTCTCCCGCATCACTGACACAGCTCTGGCGCAGCGAACCGAGGTGGACGAGGTGATAGCGCGCGTTCTCCCGGGAGAGCTTGGCGGTGGCCTCGTCGATCAACGGCAGCGCCTCGGACCGGCGGTCGGCGAGCAGAAAGGTCTCGGCGAGGTCGGTGAGGGTGCGCGCGGTGTTGTAGGCCTCCTGGTGGTCGCGGAAGAAGCGCAGGGCGGTCCGCAGGTGGTCCTCGGCCTCCGTCCACCGGCCGAGGCCCCGCAACGCGCGGCCCCGGTGGCGCTGGAGGAGCGCACGGGCGCGCGGTACGTCCGCGAAGCCGTCGTCGTCCGGAGTGATGCCCTCCAGGAAGCCGGCCGCCGTGGTGAACAGGCGCAGCGCCTCGTCGAACTGCCACTGCGCCAGGCGGACCAGCCCCAGGGTCTCGGTATTGGTGGCCTGGCCGCGCAGATGGCCGAGGCCGCGCTCGACGGCGGCGGCGAGCGTCAGTTCGGCCTCGGCCTCGTCGTACTGGCGCAGCTCTGTGCAGGCCAGGGCGAGTTGGGTGTGCATACGGGCGGCCATGCGGGAGCCGGGGCAGACCTGATCGGCGACCCGGGCCCCGGCCCGCAGCGCGGGCAGCAGTTCCTCGTGCCGTCCCGCCTTGAGCTGGAGCGCCCACAGCGCCTCGCAGAGCTGGCACGCCAGGCCCCCGAGCCCGAACTCCTCGGCGGCGAGGACGGCTTGGGCGAGATTGCCCAGCTCGGCGTCGAGTGCGGCGACCGCTTCGCCGCTGTGGGCGTACGCGCCCCGGGACAGCTCGTCGTATACGGGGCCCACGTGCCAGCGCTGCGGAAGGGCGTCGAGATCGGCCTGGGCCGCGAAGCGCAACAGGGAGCCCACCGTGCGCTCCACGGCCCGCGCACAGGCCGCGACGCCGTCCTCGCGCGCGGCGGTCTGCTCGGCGTGCCGGCGTACGGCCGGGCGGAAGCGGTAACGGCCGGCTTCGGTCGCCTCCAGCAGCCCCCGGTCGGCGAGTTCGGCTATCGGCCCGGCTGCCTCGTCCTCGGGGATGCCCGCGGCGGCCGCGGCCAGCGCCGCGGTGACATCGCTCCACGGCCACAGGGCCGACAGCCGGTAGACGCGGGCGAGTTCAGGGGAGAGCGCGCGGTAGAGGTCCTCGACGACGGAGAAGGCGGGGCTGCTCGCGAAATGGTCTGCGGACACGCCGGTCGGCTCCTCTCCCACGGGCTGTTCGGCCAGCCGCGGTGCGATCGCCCGCAGCGCATAGGGCGATCCGCCACAGCGGTCCAGTACGGACGTCAGGCGAGGACGGTCCGCCTTGACCGTCCGGCTACCGGCGATGTCCTCGAGCAGCTCGACGGCGTGTTTCTTCCCCAAAGGACCCACTTCAACCGGTACGGCATCCACTCCGGTGAGCAGGCGATGGGCGACGACGATCGTGAACACCCCTGGCGCGGACGTGAACAACGGGCCTACCTGAGCGGCCGATTGAGCGTGATCGAGGACGATCAGTAAATGCCGGTCCGCGACCAGTCCCCGGAAGAGCGCGGTACGTTCTGCGGGTCCGGGCGGGATGTCGCCCTCGGGCACCCCGAGTTGCCGCAGCGCCCGGCGTACGGCCACCGCGGCATCCACCCCACGCCCGGCGCCGTCACCCCGCAGATCGACGTAGAGCTGCCCATCGGGGAATTTCCCGGCCTGCTGCCATCCCCATTGCACGGCCAGTGCGCTCGCGCCCATGCCTTCCGCGCCGTACACCAGCGCTCTGCGCGGACGTCCGTCGGGCTTACGGGAGTGCTCGCGCCACAGACTCCGCATCTCCTTCTGACGGTTGACGAAGAAGCGTACGGAGGGCGGCAGTTGCGGAACTCCCTGAGTCCCGGCCCGGGGCAGGGCACCCCGGATGACGACCTCCACCTGGGCGAGGCTCCTGGCATGGGCGCCGTCCCGCCGCGCGCCGTCGTGCAACAGCCGGGCAAGTCCCTCCCAGTCGGCGGCGGTCGAGGGCGCGGGGACTTCTCTCCCCACCATCCGGCGGGCCAGCCCACCGACCAGTTCGTACGCCCGCTTGCCGGCCTCGTTGGCCATGCCGGCGCCCACCGCTCCGAGCATCGTCGTAATCGCCGCCAGCGATATGGGATCCACCATTCCGCAACTCCCCCTGCTCACCACGCCGATACGGCGGCCTCCGCCCGGTACACCGAGATCAACCGTAGCGAACGCCCTCCGGTGAGAAGGCTGTTTCAGGCCGGAAGGCGGCCAGCAAGGCCGGCTCACTGCCCCCTGAACGCGGAAAAGCCCCGCACCATACGGTGCAGGGCTCCCCACAAAAATTGTTCGGCGGCGTCCTACTCTCCCACAGG
>NZ_JBSIBZ010000109.1:0-28420 GCF_058245575.1 Streptomyces sp. UF-297
CCCCCCCCCCCCCCCCCCCCCCCCCCCCCCCCCCCCCCCCCCCCCCCCCCCCCCCCCCCCCCCCCCCCCCCCGGCACAGGCAGGGCGGAAAGGTAAGTATCAGGCGGATACCGGGCGTTGGACGCGGATCGACTGGAGCAGGCCGATGGCGATCCAGACGGCGAACATGGAGGTGCCGCCGTAGGAGACGAAGGGCAGCGGGAGGCCGGTCACCGGCATGATGCCCAGCGTCATGCCGATGTTCTCGAAGGCCTGGAAGGAGAACCAGGCGATGATCCCGGCGGCCACGACCGTGCCGTACAGCTCGCTGGTCTCGCGGGCGATCCGGCAGGCCCGCCACAGCACCACGCCCAGCAGGCCGATGATGAGCCCCGCGCCCAGGAAGCCCAGTTCCTCGCCCGCGACGGTGAAGATGAAGTCGGTCTGCTGCTCGGGCACGAACTGGCCGGTGGTCTGGCTGCCGTGGAAGAGCCCCGCGCCCGTCAGCCCGCCGCCGCCGATCGCGATCCGCGCCTGGTTGGTGTTGTAGCCGACGCCCGCCGGGTCCAGGCTCGGGTTGGCGAAGGCGGCGAACCGGGCGATCTGGTAGTCGTCCAGCAGCCCCAGCTGCCAGATGGCCAGACAGCCCAGCACGCCCGCGCCGAGCAGCCCCAGGATCCAGCGGTTGGAGGCGCCGGAGGCCAGCAGTACGCCGAGGATGATGGCGCCCAGCACCATGACCGAACCCAGGTCCGGCATCAGCAGGATGATGCCGACGGGGAGGGCGGCCAGGCCCAGCGCCTGCAGGACGGTGCGGTGGTCCGGGTACGGTCTGTCGCCCGCGTCCACCCGGGCCGCCAGGACCATCGCCATCGCCAGCGTGATGGTGATCTTGGCGAACTCGGCGGGCTGGAGCGAGAAGCCGCCGGGAATCGCCAGCCACGAGCGGGACCCGTTGATCGTGGCGCCCAGCGGGGTCAGCACCATCAGCGCCAGGACCACCGAGACGCCGTACAGGATCGGGATGGCGCCGCGCAGCGTGCGGTGGCCCAGCCAGATCGTGGCAGCGGCCAGGGCGAGGCCGATGCCGGTGTTCATGAGGTGCTTGAGGAAGAAGGAGTACTGGTCGCCGTGGGTGAGTTCGGTGCGGTTACGGGTGGCGGAGTAGACCAGCAGCGAGCCGATCAGGGACAGCGCGAGAGCCGACAGCAGCAGCGGCCAGTCCAGCCGGCGCACTATCGAGTCGCGCGCGGTCACCTTGCCCCAGACGCCGAGCTGGGGGCTGTAGCGGCGGATGGGATAGCCCTTGGGATGGGTCACGACTCGCGCCTCCCCGAGGGGCTGGGCGAGGGCGCCACGTACGGCTTGATGGGCGGGGCGACGATGGTGCCGTCGCTCTCGATCTTCGGCAGGGTCTCCTGCGGGGTGGGCAGCAGCGCCGCCTTGGGGTTGATGCCGCCCTTGTCGTCCACGCCGTACAGCGCGTTGTAGATCTTGCGTACGGCGGGCCCGGAGGCGCCGGAGCCGGTGCCTCCCTGGGAGATGGTCATGATGACGGTGTAGTCCTTGGTGTACGTCGCGAACCACGACGTGGTCTGCTTGCCGTAGACCTCGGCCGTACCGGTCTTGGCGTGCATGGGGATCTTGTCCTGCGGCCAGCCGCCGAACCGCCAGGCCGCGGTGCCCCGGGTGGCCACACCCGCCAGCGCGCTGTCGATCTGCCGCAGCGTGTTGCCGGTCACCGGCAGCCGGCCGTGCGACTTCGGCCTGATCTCCTCGATGTCCTTGCCGTCCGGGCTGACGATGGCCTTGCCGACGGTGGGGTTGTACAGGGTGCCGCCGTTGGCGATGGCCGCGTAGATCGTCGCCATCTGTATCGGCGTGACGAGGGTGTCGCCCTGCCCGATGGAGTAGTTGACCGAGTCACCGGCGCGCATCTTCATGCCGGTCTCGCAGTTCTCCTTGGCGATCTTGGAGACATAGTCGTCGCCGTGCGCGCCCTGCTTGCACCAGCCGTCCTTGTTGGCCTTCCAGTAGTCCTTCTTCCACTGACGGTCCGGGACCCGGCCGCTGACCTCGTTGGGCAGGTCGATGCCGGTCTCCTTGCCCAGGCCGAACTGGTGGGCCGTCCGGTAGAACCAGTCCTTGGGGTTCTTGGGCTTGTTGCCGCCGTCCTTCTGCCACTGCCGGTAGGCCAGGTCGTAGAAGACGGTGTCGCAGGAGACCTCCAGGGCCCGGCCCAGGCTGATGGGCCCGTACCCCTTGGACTCGAAGTTCTTGAAGACCTGCCCGCCCACGCTGTACGAGCTGGAGCAGTTGTAGTTGTCGTTGAAGTCGTAGCCCGCGTTGACCGCGGCGGCGGTCGGGATGACCTTGAAGATCGAGCCGGGGGCCGCCTGCCCCTGGATCGCGCGGTTGAGCAGCGGGTAGTTGGAGTCCTTGCCGGTCAGCGCCGCGTAGTCCTTGCCGGAGATGCCGCCCACCCAGGCATTGGGGTCGTAGGTGGGGTTGGACGCCATGGCCACCACCCGGCCGGTCTTGGCCTCCATGACCACCACCGCGCCCGCGTCCGCCTTGTAGTTGCGGCGGGTGTTGCGGTCCCACTCCTTGCGGGCGTCCTTCATCGCCTGCTCCAACTCCCGTTCCGCTATGGCCTGTACGCGGGCGTCGATGCTGGTGACGACGTTGGCGCCGGGCACGGCCTTGTCGCTCTTGGCCTTGCCGATGACCCGCCCGAGGTTGTCGACCTCGTAGCGGGTCACCCCGGCCTTGCCGCGCAGCTGGCTGTCGTAGGTGCGCTCCAGGCCGGAGCGGCCGATCTGGTCCGAGCGCAGCAGCGGCGAACGGGAGTCCTTGGCCTTGGTGATCTCGTCGTCGGTCACCGGCGAGAGATAGCCCAGCACCTGGGCGGTGTTGGCGCCGCCGGACGCGGCGTAGCGGCGCACCGCGGTGGGCTCGGCGGAGATCCCGGGGAAGTCCTCGGCGCGCTCACGGATCTGCAGGGCCTGCTTGGGGGTGGCCTCGTCCGTGATCGGGATGGGCTGGTAGGGCGAGCCGTTCCAGCAGGGCTGCGGGGTCTTGGCGTCGCACAGCCGCACCTTGTTGCGGATCTCCTGCTCCGACATGCCCAGCACCTTGGACAGCCGCCCCAGTACCGCCTTGCCGTCGTCCTTCATCTTCAGCAGGTCGGTACGGGAGGCCGAGACGACCAGCCGGGTCTGGTTGTCAGCCAGCGCCACCCCGCGGGCATCGAGGATCGAGCCGCGGGTGGCGGGCTCGATGACCTGCTGGACGTGGTTGCTGGCGGCCTCGTGCGCGTACTCGTCGCCGTTGCGGATCTGCAGGTACCACAGCCGTCCGCCGAGGGTGAGCAGCAGCGAGAAGACCAGTATCTGGATCGCGATCAGGCGGATGGTGACGCGGGAGGTCCGCCCGGTCTCAGGGATGTTGGACATCGCGCGCAGCGCCTCCGTTGACGGTGGTGGTGAGCGACGGGAAGCGGGTCACAGCCGCTTGACCCCCTTGATGCGCCCTGCCTTGTTACGGGCCGACTTGCCCAGCAGCCCGCCGCGCTGGCTGCCGATGCGGGCGCTCTTGGACGAGAAGCCGGTGCGTCCGGTGCGGCTGGCCTTCAGGCCCGTACCGGTGCTGAGCCAGCCGTACGCGCTCTCGCCGCCCTTGGCCGACCCGCTCTGGGTGCCGCCCGAACTCTCCCCCGCCAGCGGGTCGTTCTCCGAGCGCCGGGCCAGCGCCATGACCAGCGGGACGGTGAAGGGGGCGAGCAGCAGGTCGTACAGGGTGGCGCTGAGCAGCAGTCCGGTCAGGCCGACGTTGCGGGCCGCGTCGTCGCCGACCAGCGAGCCGACTCCGGCGTACATGAGCGTGGAGCCGATGGCGGCGCCGAGGACGACGATCAGCGGCATGGTCGCGGAGCGGTGCTGGCCCGTCTCGGGCTTGGTCAGTCCGGCGACGTAACCGATGACGCACAGGACCAGGGCGTAGCGGCCGATGGCGTGGTCGGAGGGCGGGGCGAGGTCGGCGAGCAGGCCCGCGCCGAAGCCGACCAGGGCGCCGCCGACGTGTCCGTAGACCAGGGCCAGGCCCAGGACGACCAGGAGCAGCAGGTCCGGTACGGCGCCGGGCAGTTGGAGCCGGGCGAGCACACTGACCTGGATGACCAGGGCCACGACCACCAGGGTGGTCGAGAGCAGGATCCGGTTGAAGCGCATCGGTCAGCTCCTGGGTGTGGCGCTCGCGGTGGGTGTGGCCGTGACGGTGACCGTCGGCGTCGGCTTGGGTTTGGCGGGCTTGGGCGGCAGGACGGTGTCGCGGGGGTCCTGGCGCGGCGGCTGGACGACGACGCCGACGATGTCGAGCTTGGAGAAGCCGACATAGGGGCGGACCTGGACGGTACGGGTCAGATCGCCGTTGGAGGGCTCGACCTTGACGACCTCGCCGACGGGTACGCCGGGGACGAAGGGCCGGTCGGCGCTGGAGCCGAAGGTGACCAGCCGGTCGCCGCGCTTGACCTCGGCCTTGCCGTTGAGCAGCTGGACGCGCAGCGAGCGGTCGCCCTGGCCGTTGGCGAAGCCGATCTCGTTGGTCTTCTCCATGCGGGTGCCGACGGTGAAGTCGGGGTCGTTGGCGAGCAGGACCGTGGCGGTGTCGGGGCCGACGGTGGTGACCCGGCCCACCAGCCCGTCGCCGTTGAGGACGGTCATGTCGCGGGTGATGCCGTCGTTGGCGCCGGCGTCGATGGTGACGGTCCAGGAGAAGCCCTGGGCGGCGCCGATGGCGATGACCTCGGCGCCCTTGATGCCGTACTGGCCGCTGCCGGCGGTCTTGAGCATCTTGTCCAGCTCGGCGGCACGGTTGCGGTTGCGGTCGGAGGAGCCGAGCTTGGCCTTCAGGGTGGCGTTCTCGCGCTCCAGCTCGCTGATGCGGCTGTGCCGCTCACCGGAGTCGCGGACGGCCGCGACGGCGTTGCCCACCGGGTCGACGACGGTGGCGACGCCGTTCTCGACGGGCCCGAAGACCGAGGCCGCGGCTTTGCGGGCACCGTCCAGCGGGGACTGCTCGCCGCCGCGGATGTCCACCGTGATCAGCGCGAACGCGATCGCGACCAGCAGCACCAGTAGCAGCCGGCTCTCTCGTGTGTCCCTCACGTGCGGCGGCCGTGTCCTTCCTCGTAGGACCGGCCGGCTGCGGGCCCGCACCGGTCTCGTTCGGGAGTGAGTGTCGTGCCTTTATGAAACGTTGTGGCTGTGCTGTACGGCTATACGGCGGTGCGGAGCCTGGCGGCTCTATAACGCGTCGTGCCTGTATATCAACGATCCGCCGCACGGATGGGGTCTCACCCGTGCGGCGGTGATCAGTTGGCTGTTTATCTGCGGGGCTGGGAGTCCAGCACCTGCTGGAGCGCCTCGAACTCCTCGACGCACTTGCCGGAGCCGAGCGCGACCGAGTCCAGCGGGTCCTCGGCGATGTGGATCGGCATGCCGGTCTCGCGGCGCAGCCGCTCGTCCAGGCCGCGCAGCAGGGCGCCGCCGCCGGTGAGGACGATGCCGCGGTCCATGACGTCGCCGGAGAGCTCCGGCGGGCACTTGTCCAGGGTCGTCTTGACCGCGTCCACGATGGAGTTGACCGGCTCCTCGATGGCCTTGCGGACCTCGGCGGCGGAGATCACCACGGTCTTGGGCAGGCCGGAGACCAGGTCGCGGCCACGGATCTCGGTGTGCTCGTCCTGGTCGAGGTCGTACGCCGAGCCGATGGTGATCTTGATGCTCTCGGCGGTGCGCTCGCCCAGCAGGAGGCTGTACTCCTTCTTGATGTGCTGGATGATCGCGTTGTCCAGCTCGTCGCCCGCGACGCGGATGGACTGGGCCGTGACGATGCCGCCCAGCGAGATCACCGCGACCTCGGTGGTGCCGCCGCCGATGTCGACGACCATGTTGCCGGTGGCCTCGTGGACCGGCAGGCCCGAGCCGATCGCGGCGGCCATCGGCTCCTCGATGATGTGCACCTGGCGGGCGCCTGCCTGGGTGGAGGCCTCGATCACGGCACGGCGCTCGACGCCGGTGATGCCGGAGGGAACACAGACCACCACGCGCGGGCGGGCCAGATAGCGGCGCTTGTGGATCTTGAGGATGAAGTAGCGGAGCATCCGCTCGGTGATCTCGAAGTCGGCGATCACGCCGTCCTTCAGAGGCCGGACCGCGACGATGTTGCCGGGGGTCCGGCCGATCATCTTCTTCGCCTCGGCGCCCACAGCGAGGATGCCGCCGGTATTGGTGTTGATGGCCACGACCGACGGTTCGTTGAGGACGATCCCACGACCCCTGACGTACACCAGCGTGTTGGCGGTCCCGAGGTCGACAGCCATGTCACGGCCGATGAACGACATGTTGTTCCCCATGAGGATACGTCTGGCCTTCCCAACTGGAGCGAATGCTTACTTGAGGTCGGCAGGGTGTGATGCGCCCAAGAGCGCGGAGGCTTCCATCGTAGTCTCGCAGTCTCGCCCACTCGAACACGGTGCGAGGTTCCTCCGCCATTGTCAGCGGAACACCTACCCGCCCCCCTTAATGGTGACGACGTGTCGCGGTGATGCGTTCCCCCGATCGTGGTGCATATGCCGAGGGGCGACCGAAGTTCATTCGGTCGCCCCTGGTCATCAGCCGGTTAGCCCTGATGGGTGGTCAGGAAAGACCCGGGAAGAAAATCTTGATCTCGCGCTCGGCGGACTCCTCGGAGTCCGAGGCGTGGATGAGGTTCTCCCGGGTGATGGTGCCGAAGTCGCCACGGATGGAGCCGGCCGGCGCCTTGATCGGGTCGGTGGGCCCGGCCAGCGTCCGTACGCCCTCGATCACCCGCTCACCCTCCACGACCAGGGAAACCACGGGGCCGGAGGACATGAACGCCACCAGCGGCTCGTAGAAGTCCCGGCCGACGTGCTCGGCGTAGTGCTGCTCCAGGATCGCCCGGTCCAGGGAGCGCAGCTCAAGGGCCCTGATCGTCCAGCCGGCCTTCTTCTCGATTCGGCCGAGAATCTCGCCGACCAGGCCGCGGCGGACCGCGTCGGGCTTGAGCAGGACGAGCGTGCGCTGGCTCACGGAAGGGCTCCTTGTGTACGTACGACAGCGAGCGGGTGTCCTGAGGCTACATGGGTGAACAGGCGCCGCCCTACGCGGCTTCGGCCTCGGCGCCCGCCTGTGCGGCCCAGCGGGCCTTGGCCTGATCGATCTTGCGGCCGAAGTGGACCGAGGCCCACCACAGGGCGGCGAAGACCCCGCCGAGGAAGAACATCGTGGGGACCACGAAGCCGCTGGCGATCAGCGCGATCTGCAGGGCCCAGCCCAGCTGTACGCCGCCCGGGCGGGTGAGCATCCCGCAGAGCAGGACGCACAGGGCCATCGCTATGCCGCTGACCGTCCAGACCGTGCCGGCCGGGAGGTCGTAGAGCCGCATCGCGACCAGGCCGGCGAAGCCGATCAGGAAGAACTCGCCGATCAGGGTGGAAGCACAGAGTGTGCGCATGTCTCAGCCCCTCCCCAGGAGCAGTCGGGCCTCGCCGACCGTGATGACGGAGCCGGTGACCAGCACGCCGGCGCCGGAGTACTCGCCGTCCTCCTCGGCCAGGGTGATCGCCGCCTCCAGGGCGTCGTCCAGCCGCGGCTCGACCTGGACCCGGTCGGCGCCGAAGACCTCGACCGCGACCGCGGCCAGCTCGTCGGCGTCCATGGCGCGGTGGCTGGAGTTACGGGTCACCACGACCTCGGCGAAGATCGGCTCGAAGGCCTCCAGGAAGCCGCGTACGTCCTTGTCCGCGCTGGCGCCGACCACGCCGATGAGTCGGCTGAAACCGAACGCCTCGGCGACCGCGTCGGCCGTGGCGTGTGCGCCCGCGGGGTTGTGGGCCGCGTCCAGGACCACGGTGGGGCTGGAGCGGACGACCTCCAGACGGCCCGGCGAGGAGACGGTGGCGAAGGCGGAGCGGATGGTGTCGATGTCCAGGGTGCGGGCGTGCTGCGAGCCGATGCCGAAGAACGCCTCGACGGCGGCGAGCGCGACCGCGGCGTTGTGCGCCTGGTGGGCGCCGTACAGCGGGAGGAAGATCTCGGGGTATTCGCCGCCCAGGCCGCGCAGGGTCAGCAGCTGGCCGCCGACGGCGACCTCGCGGGCGATCACGCCGAACTCCATGCCCTCGCGGGCGACGGTGGCGTCCACCTCGACGGCGCGCTTGAGCATCACCGAGGCGGCGTCCACCGGCTGCTGGGCGAGGACGACGGTGGCGTCCTTCTTGATGATCCCGGACTTCTCGCCGGCGATCTCCTCGGGCGTGGTGCCCAGGCGGTCGGTGTGGTCCAGGGAGATCGGGGTGACCACGGCGATATCGCCGTCGATGACGTTGGTGGCGTCCCAGGTGCCGCCCATGCCGACCTCGACGACCGCGACGTCCACCGGCGCGTCCGCGAAGGCGGCGTACGCCATGGCCGTGAGCACCTCGAAGAAGGAGAGGCGGTGCTCCTGCTGGGCGTCGACCATCTCCACGTACGGAGCGATGTCCTGGTACGTCTCGATGAAGCGCTCGGCGGAGATGGGGGCGCCGTCCAGGCTGATGCGCTCGGTGACGGACTGGACGTGCGGGCTGGTGTAGCGGCCGGTGCGCAGGTCGAAGGCGGCCAGCAGGGCCTCGATCATGCGGGCGGTGCTGGTCTTGCCGTTGGTGCCCGTGATGTGGATGGAGGGGTAGGCGCGCTGCGGCTCGCCCAGGATGTCCATCAGGGCCTGGATGCGCTGCACCGTGGGGTCCAGCTTGGTCTCGCCCCAGCGGCCGGCCAGCTCGGCCTCCACCTCGCGCAGCGCCCGGTCGACCTCGGGGTCGGTCGGGCGGGCGGGGACGCCGTCCCCCTGCGGCGGCCCGGCCTGCGCGCGCAGGGTCCGGCTGCCGGCCTCGATCACCGCGAGATCGGGGTCGCGGCTGGTCTCGGCCTCGACCATCTCCTTGAAGTGGTCGGCCGGGTCGGCGGTCGGGTCGGGCTCGTCGTTTCGGGGGCTCTCGCTCACGCCGACCAGTCTACGAGTCGCCTCTGACAGCGGTCGCGCGCGGCGTGCGCAGGGGCACCGCGGCGGCGCCCCTGCGGCGCAGTTTCAGGGCCGCCCCGCTATTTCAGGGCCGCCTTCATCATCGCCTGGGCCACCGGAGCGGCCAGCCCGTTGCCGGAGACCTCGTTGCGGGCCGCGTCGCTGTCCTCGACCATGACGGCCACCGCGACCTGCTTGCCGTGGCTGTCGGTGGCGTAGGAGACGAACCAGGCGTAGGGCGTGCCGCTGTTGTCCACGCCGTGCTGGGCGGTGCCGGTCTTGCCGCCGACCGTCAGCCCGTCGATCTTGGCGTTGGAGCCGGTGCCCTTGTCCACGACCGTCTCCATGGCCGACTTGAGCTGCTCGGCGGTGCCCTTGGAGACCGCCTGCCGGTAGGTGGTGGGGCTGTTCTGCTGGAGAGTGCCGCCGCTGCCGTCGGTGATCTTGTCGACCAGCTGCGGGGTCTTCAGGTCGCCGCCGCCGGCGATCGCGGCGACCACCATGGCCATCTGCAGCGGCGTCGCCTGGTCGTCGAACTGGCCGATGCCCGACAGCGCCGTCTGCGCCTTGTCCATCTCGGAGGGGTAGACGCTCTTGGTGGCGCGGACCGGGGTGTCCACCTTGTCGTCGTTGAAGCCGAACTTCTCCGCCTGCGCCCGTACCTTGTCCTTGCCCAGGTCGGCGGCCATCTTGGCGAAGACGGTGTTGCAGGAGTACTGGAGCGCGGTGCGGATGGTGGCGTTCTTGCAGGGCGCCGAGGCGCTCTCGTTCTTCAGTACGGTCCGGGTGCCCGGAAGGGTGTAGGGGTCGGGGCTGTCGGTGGGGGTGTCGACCGAGCCGTACAGGCCGTTCTCCAGGGCGGCGGCCGCGACGACGAGCTTGAAGGTGGAGCCGGGCGGCAGCGGCTGGCGCAGCGCGCGGTTCACATGGGGCTTGCCCTTGTCGCCCTCCAGCTTCTTCCAGGCCTTCTGGTCGGCGGCGGAGGAGCCGGAGAACGCGCCGGGGTCGTAGGAGGGCGTGCTGACCATGCCCAGGATGTCGCCGGTGGCCGGGTCGATGGCGACGGCGGCGCCCGTCTTGTCGCCGAGCGCCTCGTAGCCGGCCTTCTGCACCTTGGGGTCGATGGTGGTGTGCACGTCGCCCGCCTTGGGGCGCTGGCGCTCCAGGGCGTTCAGCGGGTTGCCGAGCCGGTCGTCGGAGCCGTCCAGGATCTTGCCGTACAGGCTCTCCAGCTGGGTGCTGCCGAAGATCTGGGAGGAGAAGCCGGTGACGGGGGCGTAGAGGGCGCCGTCCTTGTAGGTCCGCTTGTACTTGAGGTCGCCCGAGGTCTCGGCGGAGCCGGTGACCGGCTGCCCGCCGACCAGGATGTCGCCGAGCGGCTGGGAGTACTTGGCGATGGTCAGGCGCGGGTTGTGCGGATCGTCCTGGTAGCTGGTGGCCTTGGCCCCCTGGATCCAGGTGGCCCATGCCATCAGCGCGAGCACCAGCGTGATGCAGAAGACCGAGACACGGCGCAGTGGCTTGTTCATGTGAAGGCGCGGCTCCTCGTTCCTGGACGTACGGTTTTTCCGGAAAGCTCCCGGATACGTGAGGAAGCTCCTGGATGCAGTCATGGTTCACCGACTCGATGAGAGCGGTATGAGAAAGCACCGCGACCGGCTGCACGCCCTGATGGAGGCGCTGCCCACGGCGGCGATCTTCCAGAGCGGCGACGACCGGGTGGGCTACGCCAACCGGCGCTTCATCGAGATGTTCGGCCTGGCAGAGGTGGTGGACACCACACCGGGCGCGCCGCTGGACCCGGTCGTGGACGCCGTCGTCGCGACCTTCGCCGACCGGCCCGACTGGGCGGTGGACAGCACCCACGCCATCGCCGCGCGCCGGATGCACCGGGCCGCCCAGATCAATCTGACCGACGGCCGGATCATCCGCCGCGACGTGGAGCCCCTGTACGGCGACGAGGGCGAGCTGCTGGGCTCGCTGTGGACCGCGGCCGACATCACCGAGCAGATGCGCCTGGAGCACGACCTGGCGCGCGACAACCAGGCGCTGACGGAGCTGGCCCGCCAGCGCAACGAGTTCCTGGCGCTGGCCTCGCACTCGCTGCGTACCCCGCTCACCTCCATCCTCAGCTTCTGCGAGCTGCTGGCCGACCCCGTCCCCCAGTGCCTCAACGCCGACCAGCGCGCCTTCCTGGACGCGATCCGGCGTAACGCCGAGCGGATGCGGACCGTGATCACCACGCTGATGGACACCACCCGGCTGCGCGAGCCCCAACTGCGGCTGGAATTCGGCGAGGTGGAGATCCCGCGGATGCTGGAGCACGCCGTGCTGGACCGGATGGCCACCACCTCGGAGGCCGGGGTGTTCGTCACGCTGAACTGCGAGAAGGGCCCCGTGCTGTACGGCGACGAGCACCGCCTGGAGCACGTCCTGGCCAATCTCCTGGAGAACGCCGCCAAGTTCACCCCGGCGGGCGGCCGGATCACGGTGAGCGCGGCGCCCGAGGACGCGTACTGGAGCATCACGGTCGCCGACACCGGCATCGGCGTCCCCAAGGAGTCCAGGGAGGAGATCTTCTCCGGCTTCGTACGCGCCCCCAACGCGCAGAGCGGCGGCTTTCCCGGCACCGGGCTGGGCCTGGCGCTGAGCCGGGAGATCGTGTGGCGGCACGGCGGCACGCTGACCGTGAACGGCTCGGCGGACGAGGGCGAGGGCGCGGTGTTCACCCTGCGGCTGCCGGTGGCCGGGCCCCCGGAGCCCGAGGCGGACCCGCCGCCGCCCTCGCGCCCGTACCGGCTGGCCCCGCCGTGACCCGGGTGCTCGTCGTCGAGGACGACGCCGATGTGGCGCTGGCGCTGCGGATGCTGCTCACCCGGGCCGGCTACGAGGTGCTGGCCGCGGGCGACGGGCGCGAGGGGCTGCGCAGGCTGTTCGCCGACCGGCCCGACCTGATGGTGCTGGACATCGGCCTGCCCGGGCTCAACGGCTGGGAGGTGCTGGAGCGCACCCGCGACATGTCCGATCTGCCGGTGCTGCTGCTGACCGCGCGCGGTGAGGAGAGCGACCGGGTGCGGGGGCTGCGGGCGGGCGCGGACGACTATCTGCCCAAGCCGTTCGGCAACGAGGAGCTGCTGGCCCGTATCGAGGCGCTGCTGCGCCGTGCGGCGCCCGCCCGGTGGGCGGGCGACAGCGTGGACCCCTCGCTGCGCCTGGTGCCCGAGCGCAGATCGGCGCTGTGGCGGGGCGAGGAGGTGCGGCTGAGCGACATCGAGTACCGCCTGCTCCAGGTGCTGGTGCGCAACCGGGGCCGGGTGGTGACCACCGAGCAGCTGCTGGACGTGGTGTGGGACGACCCGGCCGGCATCGGGCGGGACCGGGTGAAGTTCGCGGTGCTGCGGGTGCGCCGGAAGCTGCAGGAGGCGGTGGGCGACGGCGCCACGGACCCCATCGAGGCCGTACGGGGGCTGGGCTACCGCTACCGGGGCGAGCCGGGCGCCTGAGCCGGCGGGCTCTTCTCGGCGCCCGCCCCGTGGTCCATGGTCCGTGCCGTACGGGCCCTAAGTCCCTTATTTCAGCTTTGGCGAAGATTGCAACTCTTGAGCAACTCTTGGCCTCCCGGTCCGGCAACCGGCCGCTCACAGACTCCTGGGCTGTCCCCGCCTGCCGCCCCTGGAGTTCCTGTGCACGCCACGCGCCCCTTCCTCCCCGCTCTGCCGCCCCGCAGCGTCGCCGTCGTCCTGGGCACCCGCCCCGAGCTGGTCAAGCTCACCGACCTGATCCGGCTGCTGGGCCCGGCCGCGCACCTGGTGCACACCGGCCAGCACTACGACGAGGAACTGTCCGGGCGCTTCCTGGCCGAACTGGGGCTGCCGGAGCCGACGTTCCTGACCGGGGTGGGCGGGCAGCCGCGCGCCGTACAGATCGCCGCCGCGCTGGGCCAGCTCGACACGCTGTTCACCGCCCGGCCCCCGCTGGCCGTGGTCGTCCAGGGCGACACCAACGCCTCGCTCTCCGGCGCGCTGGCCGCCAACGCCCGCTCCATCCCGCTCGTGCACGTCGAGGCCGGGCTGCGCAGCCACGACCGCAACATGCCCGAGGAGCACAACCGGGTGATGATCGACCAGCTGGCGGACGTGCTGTGCGCGGCCACCGCGGACAACCGCGCCAACCTGCTGGCCGAGGGCGTGCCCCAGGAGCGGATCGCGCTGACCGGCAACACGGTCGTGGAGGCCGTACGCAACCAGCTGCCCGGTGAGGCCGAGCGGACGGCGCTGCTGGCCGAGCACGGCCTGCGCGCCGACGGCTACCTGCTGGCCACCGTCCACCGCCCCGAGAACACCGACGACGCGGCCGCGCTGCGCGCCATCCTCACCGAGCTGCGCGCGCTGGCCGCCGAGGGCACCCCGGTCGTGCTGCCGCTGCACCCGCGCACCCGCGCCCGCGCCGAGGCCGCCGGGCTGGCACCGATGCTGGACGGCCTGACGGTGATCCGCCCGCTGGGGTACGGGGAGTTCCTGGCCCTGGCCCGGCACGCGGCACTGCTGGTCTCCGACTCCGGCGGCGTCCAGGAGGAGGTTACGGTCCTGGGCCGCCCGCTGGTCGTCGTCCGCAACTCCACCGAGCGGCCCGAGGCGATGGCCGACTTCGCCGAGCTGGTCTCCCCCGGCCCGGCCATCGGCCGCGCCGCCCGCGCGCGGCTGGCCGAAGGGGCCGAGGGGCGGGCGCGGCTGGCGGCGCTGCCGAGCCCCTTCGGCGACGGCAGCGCCTCCGAGCGGATCGTCGGCATCCTCGCGGCGATCGCCGCCAAGGCCGCCGCCGCGCCGTCCGCAGAGCTGACCGCCGCCGCGTAACCGCTTTGCCGGGTCATGCACCCGGCCGGCGGGTGCTGGTCGCGCCCACGCGGCAAAGCCGCATCCCGGCACGGCCCCGCGCCCCTCACGGGGGCTCCGCCTCCCCCTTTCTTCCTGCCCTGAAGCCCCCCAAGGACCCCCATGCCCGAAAACCTGACCCTCTTCCTCTTTCCGTTCGTTCTGCTGGTCTGCTTCCTCCTGTACTGGGCGGGTGCCCGGCACGCCTTCACCCGCCGCGCCGCCACCGAGCCCGGCGACCCGGACGTCTTCGACTGGCACTTCTTCGTGCCGTGCCGGGACGAGGAGGCCGTGGTCGCCACGACCGTGCAGCGGCTGCGCGGCGACTTCCCCACCGCACACGTGTGGGTGATCGACGACGACAGCGACGACCGCACCGGCGCGATCGTCGCCGACCTGGCCGAGGACGACCGGCGGGTGCATCTGGTGCGCCGGGTGCGGCCCAACGCCCGGCTGGGCAAGGGCGCGGCGCTCAATGACGCCTACGCCCAGCTCGGCGAGTACCTCGCCCCGGGGGTGGACCGCTCGCGCGTCGTGGTCTGCGTCATCGACGCCGACGGGCAGCTGGCCCCGCACGCCCTGCGCGCGGTCAGCGGCCCCGCCGCCTTCGGCGACCCGGAGATCGGCGGTGTGCAGGTCACCGTACGGATGCGCAACGCCGACGAGCGCACCCCGCTGCGCGACCACGGGCGTGTCCGCAACGCGCTGGCCCGCCTCCTGGTGCGCGTCCAGGACATGGAGTTCACCGTCTCCAACGCCGGTATGCAGCTGCTGCGGACCCGTACGGGCTCCGTCGGACTGGGCGGCAACGGGCAGTTCACCCGCCTCACCGCCCTGGACCGGATCGCGGACGCCGAGCGGCGCCCCTGGCAGCAGGGCGCGCTGCTGGAGGACTACGAGCTGGGTCTGCACATGATCCTGGGCGGCTACCGGATCACCCATGTCCACGACACCTGGGTCTCCCAGGAGGGCCTGCCGCGCGCCCGCCGCCTGCTGACCCAGCGCACCCGCTGGGCCCAGGGCAACCTCCAGTGCGTGCGCTACGCGCCGCGCATCATCGCCTCCCGCCACTACAGCGGCCGCGGCGTCCTGGAGACCCTCTACACCTTCGTCCAGCCGCTGGCCCACCTGGTCACGCTCCTGTTGTCCGCGGTGCTGCTCACCCTGCTCGGACTGAAGATCGCCGACCAGGGGGCGGGCCCGGTCCTGGAGCCGATGGCCGCCGTCTGGCCGCTGCTGGCGGTCCTGACCGTGCTGTCCGTCGCGCCGTTCCTGCTGTGGGGGCCGGTCTACCGCAAGGAGCGCGCGCCCGACCGCTCGCTGCTGGTCTCGCTGGTGTGGGGCCTGGCGCTGTGGCTGTACGCCTACCACCTCTTCCCCGCCTCGCTGCGCGCGCTCGTACGGACCCTGCGCGGCCGCACCGGCTGGGCCAAGACCCGCCGCAACGCGGAGCCGGTCAGCGCCGGTCCCGTGGCACTGGAGAGCTGACCCGGCCCGAGCGCCGCGCCGCCCTCCACCACCGCCGAAGGCCTCAACGGCCTTCCCTCTCCAAGGAGTTCGACCATGTACGGAAGCTCGATGTCCGCCCCCGCCCTCGGCGCCGGCGGCGGTGCCCTGGCCGCCACCGGGCTGGGCCTGGGCTCGAACGGCGTCCTGGCCCTGTCCGTGAGCGCCGCCGCCCTGATCGGCTCCGGGCTGCTGCTGCGCTCGCGCCTGCTGCGGCGCCGCACCGAGCGCTGACCCCGCGGACGCCGACACCACTGATCCCGGCAGCGACGTAGGTCACATCCGCTGACCCGGACAACTTTCCGCCCGCTCAGCTCCTCTTTCTCGGCGGGCTCTGCACGGAGCCCGGATCTTCAGGCGGGGAAGCGGGAGCTGAGCAAGCGTGCGCATGCCGGTCATCAGTCAGCGGATGCACTTGATCCTGCTCACCGCGTGGACGGTGCTGTGGTTCGTCGTCGTGGTGCCCAACGGCGGCTTCTCCTGGCACTATCTGCGCACCGGCGGGGAGTTGATCTACCAGGGGTCCGCCGGCGACGGCACCGGCGGGCTCAATCTCTACGCCCACCACCCCGAGCTCCAGATGGGGCCCGTCAGCTTCCTGGTGGCGGGGCTGTTCAACCCCTTCCCCGAACAGACCGGCCAGTTCCTGGCGCTGGCGATCATGTCGCTGCTCGGCCTGGTCATCGTGGTCCTCGCCGGGCGCAGCGCGGCCACCTACTTCCTGGGCACCGGCACCAACCACCAGCGGCTGCGGCAGCGCGTCCTGATAGCGGGCCTGGCCTTCATCCCGATGTGGATCGAGGTCGCGGTCCGCTTCGGGCATCTGGACGACGTACTGGCGCTGTTCTTCACGGCGCTGGCGGTACGGTCCCTCACCCGCGACAACGCCGCCCTGACCGGTGTCTTCCTGGCCCTGGCCATGGACTCCAAGCCGACCGCGCTCGCCTTCACCCCGCTGCTGCTCGCCCTGCCCCGCAAGCAGTGGCTGCGCGCCGGGCTGTGGTGCGCGGGGCTGGTGGCGCTGGCGTGGCTGCCGTTCTTCCTCGGCGATGCCCGGTCCTTCGCCGCGGCCGAGTTCACCATCCCCAACCACCCGGCGTCCGCGCTGCGCTGGCTGGGCGTCGGCGACCCCGAAACCCCCAGCTGGGACCGGCCGGCGCAGGCCGCGCTCGGCCTGGTGCTGGGGTGTGTGGCGGTGTGGCGCGGGCGCTGGGCCGCGGTGGTGCTGCTGGGCGCCAACGCCCGCATCGTCCTGGACCCCAGCGTCTACACGTACTACTCCGCCTCCGTGCTGCTGGGCACCCTGCTGTGGGACGTGATCGGGCAGCGCCGCCTCGTGCCCTGGTGGAGCTGGATCGCGCTGATCATGCTGTACGGCAGCGTGTTCGTGGTCCCGGACGACTCGGCGCGCGGCCTGATCCGGCTGGCGTTCGTGGCTCTCTCGACGGCGTACGTCCTGCTGTGGCCCGTACGGGAGCGGGGCGGGCGGGGACGGCGACGGCCCCCCGCCCGCAAGGACGAGGGGCCGTCGGGCCCTGAGACACCTCAGGCGGCTACGCCTTGGGCAGGGCCTCCAGCTGCGCGGTGATCCGGACGATGTCCGCCTCGGCCGTCTCCAGGCGGCCGCGGATCTTTTCCTTGACCTGCTCGGGCGCCTTGGCGAGGAACGCCTCGTTGCCGAGCTTGGCGGTGGCCTGGGCCTTCTCCTTCTCCGCCGCGGCCAGGTCCTTGGCCAGGCGCTTGCGCTCGGCCGCGACGTCGATGGCGCCGGACAGGTCCAGGGCGACGGTGGCGCCCGCGACCGGCAGGGAGGCGGTGGCGCTGAAGTCCTCGCCCGCGGGCTGCAGGCGCAGCAGCGAACGCATCGCGGCCTCGTGCGCCGCCAGGTCCGTGCCCGCCAGGTCCAGCTGGGCCGGGACCTTCTGGCCGGGCTGCAGGCCCTGGTCGGAGCGGAAGCGGCGGACCTCGGTGACGACCTGCTGGACCGTCTCGATCTCCTTCTCGGCCGCCGCGTCACGGAAGCCCGAGTCCGACGGCCACTGGGCGATCACGACGGACTCGCCGCCGGTCAGCGCCGTCCACAGGGTCTCCGTGACGAACGGGACGATGGGGTGCAGCAGGCGCAGGGTGACGTCCAGGACCTCACCGAGGACGCGGCGCGAGGCGTCCGCGGCCGGGCCGCCCGCCATGAACGTGGTCTTGGACAGCTCCACGTACCAGTCGAAGACCTCGTCCCACGCGAAGTGGAACAGGGCGTCCGAGAGCTTGGCGAACTGGTAGTCCTCGTAGTACGCGTCGACCTCGGCCACGACCGAGTTGAGGCGGGAGAGGATCCACCGGTCGGTCGCCGACAGCTGCTCGGCGGGCGGGAGTTCGCCCTCGACCGTCGCGCCGTTCATCAGCGCGAAGCGGGTGGCGTTCCAGATCTTGTTGGCGAAGTTGCGCGAGCCCTGGACCCAGTCCTCGCCGATCGGGACGTCCGTGCCGGGGTTGGCGCCGCGGGCGAGCGTGAAGCGGACGGCGTCCGAGCCGTACTTGTCCATCCAGTCCAGCGGGTTGACCGCGTTGCCGAAGGACTTCGACATCTTCTTGCCGCGCTCGTCACGGACCATGCCGTGCAGGGCGATGGTGTGGAACGGCGGGGTGCCGTCCATGGCGTACAGGCCGAACATCATCATCCGGGCGACCCAGAAGAAGAGGATGTCGTAGCCGGTGACCAGGACGGAGTTCGGGTAGAACTTCTCGACGCCGGGGGTCTTCTCGGGCCAGCCGAGGGTGGAGAACGGCCACAGGCCCGAGGAGAACCAGGTGTCCAGGACGTCGGTGTCCTGCGTCCAGCCCTCGCCGCTCGGCGGCTGTTCGTCCGGTCCGACGCAGACGACCTCGCCGTTCGGGCCGTACCAGACCGGGATGCGGTGGCCCCACCACAGCTGGCGCGAGATGCACCAGTCGTGGAGGTTGTCGACCCAGCCGAAGTAGCGGGACTCCATCTCCTTGGGGTGGATGGCGACCTTGCCGTCCCGGACCGCGTCGCCCGCGGCCTGGGCCAGCGGGCCGACCTTGACCCACCACTGCATCGACAGCCGCGGCTCGATGGTCGTCTTGCAGCGCGAGCAGTGACCCACCGAGTGGGTGTACGGGCGCTTCTCGGCGACGATGCGGCCCTCGGCGCGCAGCGCGGCGACGATCGCGCTACGGGCCTCCAGGCGGTCCAGGCCCTGGAAGGGGCCGTGCGCGGTGATGACGGCGTGCTCGTCCATGACCGCGAGGTTGGGCAGGTCGTGGCGGCGGCCGATCTCGAAGTCGTTCGGGTCGTGGGCCGGGGTCACCTTGACCGCGCCCGTGCCGAACTCCGGGTCCACGTGCTCGTCGGCGACGACCGGGATGCGGCGGCCGGTCAGCGGCAGCTCGATCTCGGTGCCGACCAGGTGCCGGTAGCGCTCGTCCTCGGGGTGGACGGCGACGGCGGTGTCACCGAGCATCGTCTCGGCGCGGGTGGTGGCGACCACGATGGAGGCGTCGCCCTCGCCGTACCGGATCGAGACCAGCTCGCCGTCGTCGTCCTGGTACTCCACCTCGATGTCCGAGATGGCGGTCAGACAGCGCGGGCACCAGTTGATGATGCGCTCGGCGCGGTAGATCAGCTCGTCGTCGTAGAGCCGCTTGAAGATGGTCTGGACGGCCTTGGACAGGCCCTCGTCCATCGTGAAGCGCTCGCGCGACCAGGCGACGCCGTCGCCCAGGCGCTTCATCTGGCCGGAGATCTGGCCGCCGGACTCCGCCTTCCACTGCCACACGCGCTCCACGAACGCCTCGCGGCCCAGGTCGTGGCGGGACTTGCCCTCCTTGGCCAGCTCGCGCTCGACGACGTTCTGGGTGGCGATACCGGCGTGGTCCATGCCCGGCTGCCACAGCGTCTCGAAGCCCTGCATGCGCTTGCGGCGGGTGAGGGCGTCGATGAGCGTGTGCTCGAAGGCGTGGCCCAGGTGGAGGCTGCCGGTGACGTTGGGCGGCGGGATGACGATCGTGTACGGCGGCTTCTCGCTCTTCTCGTCCGCCTCGAAGTAACCGCGCTCTACCCAGCGCTCGTACAGCGGCCCCTCTACCTCGGCCGGCGCGTACTGGGTCGGCAGTTCGGGGGAGCTTGCTGGCTGCTGCTGAGTGTTCTCGGTCACGAGCCGATTGTACGGGCGGGTGTGTAGCAGTCTCGAATCGGTTTCGCCCCCGGGGCACGGGGGGCCTCACGCGTCGTACAGGATGTTCGGAACGCACGAGCACCACCGACACCAGCAGTCACGAGGGGAACCGCTCCATGAGCTTCAACCAGCCGCCGCCCGGCCCGTACGGGCAGCCTGCTCCCCAGCCGGGCCCGTACGCGCAGCCCGCGCCCCAGCCGGGCTACGGCTACCCGCAGCAGGGCGGTCCGGTTCCCCCGCAGCAGCCCTACGGCTACCCGCAGCAGGCGCCGCAGGCCCCGTACGGCCAGCCGATGCAGCATCCCGGCCAGCCCGCCCCCTACGGCCAGGTCCCGGGCCAGCAGCCGCCCTACGGGCAGGTCCCGCAGCAGTCCGGCGGCGGCTCCTCCTCCGGCGGCGGCAAGGGCAGGACGATCGGCCTGGCCATCGGCGCGGTCGCGGTCGTGGCGGCGATCGGAGTGGGGGCGTACTTCGCGTTCGGCAGCGGCGATGACGTCAAGCCGTACCGGCTCGCCCTGCCGGACAAGGTCCTGGGTGAGTACGACCGCCAGCCGGGCTCCAGCACCCGCGAGAAGGACGTGTCCAAGGACCAGGAGACCCTGGCGCTGGGCATCCAGAACGGCAGGAGCGTGACGAGCAACTACGCCGGCCCCCAGAAGCAGTCGCTGAGCGTGATCGGGGTCTACGGCAAGGTCGGCGACCCCAAGAGCGCGGTGGACAAGATGTTCGCCCAGATCGATGCGAAGCAGAAGGAAGGCAAGTTCGGCAAGGCCGACTTCACGACCGTCACCCCGCCGACCCCGATCACCCCCAGCGACTTCGACGGCGCCGTGCTCCAGTGCAAGGAGATGAAGGCGACGCAGTCCACCAACGGGATCACCCTGACCATGAACCTCAACATCTGCATCTGGGGCGACTCCAGCGCGGTCGGCGTGGTGATGAACACGGGCACCGACAGCCCGCTCGCCGCGGGGAGGGTCGGAAAGCCCATCCCCGCGCGGGAGCTGGCGGAGAAGACCGCCAAGATCCGCACCGAGTCCCGTCAGGAGCTGTGACAGCCGGGCCCACCCGGACGCGAAACGGGGCCGCCCCGCAGCGAGTTGCTGCGGGGCGGCCCCGTTTGAGGCGTACGGCTCAGGCGCTCTTCTCGTGGTGCTCGCCCGACTCGCCGCCGCGGTTGCGCGGTACGAGGGTCGGGTTCACGTTGGAGTGCACGACGTCCTCCGTGATGACGACGCGGGCCACGTCCTTGCGGGAGGGGACCTCGTACATCACCGACTGCAGGACCTCTTCCATGATGGCGCGCAGGCCTCGGGCGCCGGTGCCGCGCAGGATCGCCTGGTCGGCGATGGCCTCCAGGGCCGGGCGGTCGAAGTCCAGCTCCACACCGTCGAGTTCGAAGAGGCGTTGGTACTGCTTCACCAGGGCGTTGCGCGGCTCGACCAGGATCTGCAGCAGCGCCTCGCGGTCGAGGTTGTGGACCGAGGTGATGACGGGAAGGCGGCCGATGAACTCCGGGATCATCCCGAACTTCACCAGGTCCTCCGGCATGACCTCCTGGAACTGGTCCTTGGACTCGATCTCGCGCTTGGAGCGGATCGTGGCGCCGAAGCCGATGCCCTTGGCGCCTGCCCGGGCCTCGATGATCTTCTCCAGGCCCGCGAAGGCGCCACCGACGATGAACAGCACGTTCGTCGTGTCGATCTGGATGAATTCCTGGTGCGGGTGCTTGCGGCCGCCCTGGGGCGGAACCGAGGCGGTGGTGCCCTCCAGGATCTTCAGCAGGGCCTGCTGGACGCCTTCACCCGATACGTCGCGCGTGATCGAGGGATTTTCGCTCTTGCGGGCGACCTTGTCGATCTCGTCGATGTAGATGATCCCGGTCTCGGCCTTCTTGATGTCGAAGTCCGCGGCCTGGATGAGCTTGAGGAGGATGTTCTCCACGTCCTCGCCGACATAGCCGGCCTCCGTCAGCGCCGTGGCATCGGCGAAGGCGAAGGGGACGTTGAGCATCCGGGCGAGCGTCTGCGCGAGCAGCGTCTTGCCGGAGCCGGTCGGGCCGAGCAGCAGGATGTTGGACTTGGCCAGCTCGATGCCGTCGTCCGCGCCGCGCCCGCCGCCGTTGTTGCCCGCCTGCACCCGCTTGTAGTGGTTGTAGACGGCGACCGAGAGCGCCTTCTTGGCGGCCTCCTGGCCTACGACGTAGCCCTCCAGGAACTCGTAGATCTCCCGGGGCTTGGGGAGTTCTTCCCACCGGACCTCGGAGGTCTCGGCGAGTTCCTCCTCGATGATTTCGTTGCAGAGGTCGATGCACTCGTCGCAGATGTACACACCAGGTCCCGCGATGAGCTTCTTCACCTGCTTCTGACTCTTCCCGCAGAACGAGCACTTGAGCAGGTCGCCGCCGTCACCGATGCGTGCCACGAGGTGCTTCCCCTTCGCCTGGGATCCGCATTGCTCCGCGGACCCGGGTGCTTGCCTATCGACGGTACCTTGCCGGGCCCCCCGTACGGGCCCCCCTTGGACCGACTCGGTCCACTCGGTCCAAGGGGGCGTCACTCCGGCTCAACTCGCGACGAACGCGATCAGACAGAGACGGAAGACTTCCGCGTCGAAACGATCTGGTCGACAAGACCGTACGCCAGCGCGTCCTCGGCGGTCAGAATCTTGTCGCGCTCGATGTCGTCGCGGATCTTCTCGATCGGCGTGGTGGAGTGCTTGGCGAGCATCTCCTCCAACTGCGAACGCATCCGCAGGATTTCGTTGGCGGCGATCTCCAGGTCGGAGACCTGGCCGCGGCCGGTCTCGCTGTAGGGCTGGTGGATCAGCACGCGGGCGTTGGGCAGCGCCATCCGCTTGCCGGGGGTGCCGGCGGCGAGCAGCACGGCGGCGGCGGAGGCCGCCTGGCCCATGCAGACCGTCTGGATGTCGGGCTTGACGAACTGCATCGTGTCGTAGATCGCGGTGAGCGCCGTGAAGGAGCCACCGGGCGAGTTGATGTAGATCGAGATGTCGCGGTCCGGGTCCATCGACTCCAGGCACAGCAGCTGCGCCATGACGTCGTTGGCCGAGGCGTCGTCGATCTGCACGCCGAGGAAGATCACGCGCTCCTCGAAGAGCTTCGCGTACGGGTCGTACTCGCGCACGCCCTGCGAGGTGCGCTCGACGAAGCGCGGAACGATGTAACGGGACTCGGCCCGGGGACCGGAGTACTCGGCGCTGGGGGCGCCGCTGCCGGGGAAGTTGTTCATCTGGGAGTTCACCGTCCTGGTGGCGATCAAGTGGGCTGGGGTCGGCTGGGGCGAGTGGTACGGGGCTCAGGCCCCGGTGCCGCCCCCGCCCGGAACGCCGGCGGCGGAGGTCATCACGTCGTCGATGAGGCCGTACTCCTTGGCCTCGTCGGCGGAGAACCAGCGGTCGCGGTCGGAGTCACGGGTGATCTGCTCGACCGTCTGGCCGGTGTGGTGAGCGGTGAGCTCCGCCATCCGCTTCTTGGTGTGCAGCAGCCGCTCGGCGTGGATCTTGATGTCCGAGGCCGAACCGGCCAGGCCCGCGGAGGGCTGGTGGATCAGGATCTCGGCGTTCGGCAGCGCGAAGCGCTTGCCCGGGGTGCCGGCGCTCAGCAGGAACTGGCCCATCGAGGCCGCCAGGCCCATGGCGATGGTGACCACGTCGTTCTTGATGTACTGCATGGTGTCGTAGATCGCCATGCCCGCGGAGATCGAGCCGCCCGGGGAGTTGATGTAAAGGAAGATGTCCTTGTCCGGGTCGGCGGCAAGGAGAAGCAGCTGTGCGGTGATCTTGTTGGCGATGTCGTCGTCGACGGCCTGGCCGAGGAAGATGATCCGCTCGCCGAGCAGCCGGTTGTAGACCTGGTCGCCGAGGCCACCGAAGGAAGGCTCAGCGGCGGCGGAAGGCATCGGGATCGTCACGTGTCCACCTGCTCGTTGTCGGACGGCTCGCGGCCGTCTCAGCGTCGTCTTCTGGGGCGCGGGGACCGGCGCCGAGTGGTGCGTTGGGCGCGGTTTCAGGGACTCCCCTGCCCTCGTATCTACGGACCCTAACGCGCAGGTGGGCGAGCGCCATCCCGCATCGAGAACTGTTCGCTGTGAGCGCAGGCTCACGGAGCCGGGAAGGCCGGGGTAAAGCGACGGGCCCGAACACGCGGACGTGCGTGTTCGGGCCCGTGCTCAGCTGCCTGCGGGCGCCGCCTCAGGGGCGGGCGCCGCGCGGGTCGCGAGGGACCGTGGCTCAGGCCTCGGTCTTCTCCTCGGCCTTGTCCTCGGAGGCCTCGACGGTCTCGGCCGTCTCGTCCTCGTCGTCCAGGTCGACGACCTCGCCGTTGGTGTCCTTGACCGTGGCGGCCTCGACGACGACCGCGAGGGCCTTGCCGCGGGCGACCTCACCGACGAGCATCGGCACCTGACCGCCCTCGACGACGGCCTGGGCGAACTGGTCGGGGGACATGCCGGAGGACTGCGCGCGGCGCATGAGGTGCTCGGTGAGCTCCTCCTGGCTGACGTTCAGCTTCTCCTTGTTGACCAGCTCGTCCAGGATGAACTGGGTCTTGATGCCCTTCTCGGCCTGCTCCTTGGTCTCGGCGTCGAACTCTTCCTCGGTCTTGCCCTGGATCTCCAGGTACTTGGCGAGGTCGAGGCCCATCTGGCCGAGCTGGTGGTGCTCCAGGTTGTGCTTGCGGGTCTGGATCTCGTCCGCGAGCAGCTTCTCCGGCATCGGGACCTCGACGAGCTTGAGCAGCTCGTCCAGGACCTTCTCCTGGGCCTGGGTGGCCTGGTCGTACTTCTTCATCTGCTCGAGGCGCTTGCGGCTGTCGGCCTTGAGCTCGTCGAGGGTGTCGAACTCGCTGGCCAGCTGCGCGAACTCGTCGTCCAGCTCGGGCAGTTCACGGGCCTTGACCTCGGTGACGGTGACCTTGACCTCGGCCTCCTTGCCCGCGGCGGAGCCGCCCTTGAGCTCGGAGGTGAAGGTGGCCTCGCCACCGGCCTCGAGGCCCTTGACGGCGTCGTCGATGCCGTCGAGCAGCTCGCCGGAGCCGATGGTGTAGCTGACGCCGTTGGCGACGCCGTCCTCGAGGACCTCGCCGTCGACCTTGGCCTCCAGGTCGATCGTCACGACGTCGCCGTCCTGGGCGGCGCGCTCGACCGGGGAGGTGGAGGCGAAGCGCTCACGGAGCTGCTCGACGGACTTCTCGACGTCCTCGTCGGTCACCTCGGTGGCGTCGACCTCGACCTCGATGCCGGAGTAGTCCGGGATCTCCAGGGCGGGGCGGATGTCGACCTCGGCGGTGAAGGCCAGCAGCTCGCCGTCCTTCAGCTCGGTGATGTCGACGTCGGGCTGCCCGAGGACGTTGAGCTCACCCTCGTTGACGGCCTCGGTGTAGAACTTCGGGAGCGCGTCGTTGACGGCCTCCTCCAGCACGGCGCCACGACCGAACCGCTGGTCGATGACGCGGGCCGGGATCTTGCCCTGGCGGAAGCCCTTCACCGTGACCTGCTGGTTGATCTTCTTGTACGCCGCGTCGAGGCTGGGCTTGAGCTCCTCGAAGGGCACCTCGACAGTGAGCCGAACCCGAGTCGGGTTCAGGGTCTCCACGGCGCTCTTCACGGTTCGGTCTCCTTGGGGCTGACTTCTGGGGTTCTGCTTGAGACCCACCGGCTCCTGCGGTCCAGGAGTCCAGTGGATCGCGCCCGGGAGAGAGACACACGGGCACGCAGCTTGCATAGTAACCGCAAGCAGGATGGGGCCCACAATGTGATCTTGCTGATGAAGCAGCGGAACGCGGCAAAAAGAACGCCGGATGCTGCTGCTGGTCGGGGTGGCCGGATTCGAACCGACGACCTTCCGCTCCCAAAGCGGACGCGCTACCAAGCTGCGCCACACCCCGTCGGTGCGAGACGTAGGGTACATGCCCACAGGCGGTGCGGCTTCCGGTTATGCCGGGGCGGGCGGGAGCGCGGCGGGGGTGTGCGCGAGAGGGCCGCGACCCGCTACGATGCACTGCGTGCCGCGGTCGCCGTGACCTGTGGCGCATGCGGGCGTAGCTCAATGGTAGAGCCCCAGTCTTCCAAACTGGCTACGCGGGTTCGATTCCCGTCGCCCGCTCACGCAAGTCGAAAACCCCAGGGTGACCTGGGGTTTTCGTCGTTTCGCGGGACTTTTCCGGGCCGTTTCGGGGGCCTCTTCCCGCAGGTTTCCGCAGGGGCGCTGGCTAGGGTGGCGCGCATGGAGATCTGGATCAATCCCGCCTGTTCCAAGTGCCGCTCCGCGGTGAGCCTGCTGGACGCCGAGGGGGCGGCGTACACGGTCCGCCGCTATCTCGAACAGCCGCCCGGCGCCGGGGAGTTGAGGGACGTACTGGAGCGCCTGGGGCTTGAGCCGTGGGACATCACCCGCACCCAGGAGGCCGAGGCCAAGGAGCTGGGCCTGAAGGACTGGGAGCGCACGGAGGCGGAGCGCGAGCGCTGGATCGCGGCGCTGGCCGCACACCCCCGGCTGATCCAGCGGCCCATCATCACGGCCGACGACGGCACGGCCGTGGTCGGGCGCAGCGAAGAAGCGGTACGGGACGCGGTGGCGCGGGGCGGCGGCCGGTGAGCCGCCCGTGGCGGGTGGGCCGTCCGTGAAAGATGCTGCGGCAAAGCGGACGCTCGGCGTCAGTGGCTTCACCAGCCTCTGAAAGCCTCAGAAGCTGATGTTGTTGATCGTCTCCGCGATGGAGTTGAGGAAGCGGTTTATCGACGGGGCTATGCCCGTGGAGGCGAGGAAGAAGCCGAAGAGGATCGCGACGAGCATCGGCCCCGCTTTGATCGACTTCCCGCGGACCAACACGACAAGGATGATCCCCAACAGCAGCACCACAGACAGTGAAAGAGCCACAACTGATCACACCCTTGGTCGGAACGCCTCGCCGGCCCCGGGAGCGTGCAGCCGCGCACGTCCCCGCTCGGCACCCATCGTGCCACCAACTCCCTGCCCAGTGGAGGCGGGTGACGAATCATCGGCCAACCCTTTGCCCGCCCCGTGTGCACCTGTGACCCCTGCCCGTACGGACGGGGCCGGCGGGCCCGGCCATGGACGGTGACCGCGGCGCGACGTGCCGTAATTGCGGGATTCGACCGGAACATTTCGGCCCGGCCGCGGCATAAGCGACGCACGCCGTCCATTTAGCGCGATAGTGAATTCGAGTTCCACGACGCCGCGGGGAGCGGCGGGTGTGGTGGAGATCACGACGGCGGAGCGGCGGAGATCGGGGGGCAATTCCCGCCATGCGCGCGCAGGGCGTATACCCACTTCAAACGGATTACTGGGAGCGAATCGGGCAGATAGCGGACACTCCCGTAAGGGGTGATCGAGGGGCGAAAGGAGGGGTCTGTCTCTTTGTCGATACCTCGCCGTTTGTGGGCCCGCTCCGCCCGGTCGCGGAGAAAAGCCGAATAAGCGGAAGGGGTTTTACGCACACCGGGATTCGCCACTATGGTGCGTCAGATGTTCCAACCTGCCACGGCCCGGCATCCGCACGGCGATCAGCGAGCTCCGCTCCCTCCGGCCAGGGAGGCGGCGGCCACGGACACGTCGGCACCGGCGCCGGCACCCGCGCGGCAGAAGCCCGAAAAAGAGCGTTCCGCGTTCTTCGACAACGCGAAGTACCTGGCGATCGTACTGGTGGTCCTCGGGCACTCCTGGGAACCCCTGACCCATGGCGGTCGCGCTGCCATGGCGCTCTACATGACCGTCTATACGTTCCATATGCCGGCATTCATCCTGATTTCCGGCTATTTCTCGCGTGGTTTCGACTTCAGCCCGGCCAAGGTGAAGCGGCTGATCACGGGTGTGGTCGTGCCGTACCTGATCTTCGAGGTGGCGTACGCCTACTTCCAGCGCTGGGCGGAGGGCGGCCACGCCCAGATCAGCCTCACCAGGCCCTACTACCTGAACTGGTTCCTGGTGGCGCTGTTCATCTGGCGGCTGACCACCCCCATCTGGAAGCTGGTGCGGTGGCCGGTACCGGTCGCGCTGGTGATCGCGACGCTCGCCGCCACCTCGACCAACATCAGCGACGACTTCGACATGATGCGGGTCTTCCAGTTCCTGCCGTTCTTCGTGATCGGGGTGCACCTCAAGCCCGAGCACTTCCAGCTGGTACGGCGGCGGGCGGTGCGGATCGCGGCGGTGCCGGTGGTGCTGGGCGCGGTGGTGTTCGCGTACTGGGCGGCGCCGCGGATGAACAGCTCGTGGTTCTACCACAACGACTCCGTACAGGCTCTGGGCGTGCCGATGTGGATGGCGCCCGTGATGACGCTGGCGCTGTTCGGCTGCTCGGCGCTGCTGACGATCTGCTTCCTGGCCTGGGTGCCCGGGCGCCGGATGTGGTTCACGGTGCTGGGCGCGGGGACGCTGTACTGCTATCTGCTGCACGGCTTCCTGATCAAGCTGTCGCGCTGGTGGGGCTGGTACGACGCCTACGCGTGGGTGCGTACCCCCCTGGGCCAGATCGCGGTGACCGTGCTGGCGGTGGCGGTGGCGACCGTGCTGTGCTCCCCGCCGGTGCGCAGGGCGCTGCGCTTCGTGATGGAGCCGAAGCTGGACTGGGCCTTTCGCAAGGACCCGGCCGACGCGGCGCGGGCGCGGGTGAGCAAGTAGCGGGTGAACGCGTAGGAGCAGGTGGACATGGCGGTGGGGGGGGGGGGGGGGGGGGGGGGGGGGGGGGGGGGGGGGGGGGGGGGGGGGGGGGGGGGCGGGGGGGGGGGGGGCGGGGGGGGGGGG